>PUMG01000052.1 GCA_003551265.1 Halovenus sp. | reverse complement strand
TCCCGCCGGTCGGGAAAGACGACCACTCGCTCTCTGTCAGTCATCCGTGTCCAGTCACTCGGATACCAGACAACCGGGTCGCTCGAGACGTCGAGTCGCTGTGCTGTCCCCTCCTCGACCAGTGTGTTGAGTCGCCCTGTAGCCTCGTCCTGCGTTGTCTCGGTCACCTGTGCATACCGGGTGGCGGTCACGAGTGGTCGACTGAGCGTCTCGAGTGCGTCGTAGAACTCGTCGGTTTCGGGGTTCTCTGCAGTCACTGCCCGCTCTAGCAGGTCACCGGACAAACGAGTTGCGTCACAGGGTCGTTCGTAACTCTCTGTGACGGTTACATATATCACGGAGAAAGCCCACGACTTCAGTCGTGTGGATGAATCCAACATGACATACTACATTCTACGTTGCTGAGAGTCATTACAATCCTCAAGTATATATTGTTAGACATGGTAGTATGGGGTAGACATGCGACATGCTGCTGCGGGGAACGCGCTCACGCTCAAGATGGCCATGAGTGCGTCTCAACACCGACACAACTCACACACCTTCGCAGCCCAACCAGCAGCGGTTGGCATGTCTTCCAAGCACTCCCCACAAGTGGCTGCAACGGGGAGTGGGGCCGATGGCCCGGCCTGCTGCTCACTGTGCTGGCCGCCTGTGAGTATCACTCCCAACAAACGGGAGGGTAACACCGAGCGGATACATCAATCCAAGACGCCACACCCTCACTTCGAGGGCCGAAGGTGCATCAGCAAACCCGTAAGTTCACAGCCGGGGTAATCCAACCGGGATTACCCACGGAGGAATCCCACCGACTTCAGTCGTGGGAGGAGGTCAAGAATGACTCAAAGACGAATCACGTACGTTTTTAAAGGGGGACAGGCGTAGTAGCGCGTAGAGCAGAATCCGATGATTCGTCACGACGAGGTCTGTGTGCTGATTCCGACGTACAACGAGGCGGAGACCATCGGTGAGGTCGTCGAGCGCTTTCAGGCGGTGGGTTTCGATGACATTCTCGTCATCGACGGCGATTCGGCGGACGGAACGAGAAAAATCGCCGAAGACGCCGGTGCGCGCGTTCGCATCCAGAGCGGCGAGGGGAAGGGTCAGGCGGTGCGAGAGTCGATTGATTACATCTCTCGGCCCTACGTGTTGATGGTCGACGGTGACGCGACGTACCGCCCGGAGGAGGCCCACCAGATGCTCGAACCGCTGTTCACCGGCGAAGCAGAGCACGTTATCGGGAACCGGTTCGCAAACATGAAGCCGGATGCGATGTCCCGACTCAACCAGACCGGCAACCGAATCATCAACCGGGCGTTCAGCGTGATTCACGGCCGCGACATGCAGGACATCCTCAGCGGGTATCGGGCGTTCACACGCGCCTCGTTCGAGCGGCTGGCACTCTCTGCAAGCGGGTTCGGCATCGAGACGGAGATGGCCGTCGAGTGTGTCCGAAACAGCGTCAGGACGACCGTCGTGCCCATCACCTACGAACCTCGCCCCGAGGACTCCGAGACGAATCTGCGGCCGTTCCGTGACGGCGGGAACATCATCCTGACGCTGTATCGTCTCGCGAAGAAAAACAATCCCCTTTTCTACTTCGGGAGTTTCGGTGTCGCGAGCGCGCTCATCGGCGTTGGACTGGCAATCTACGTCGCCTGGGAGTGGTTCGTCAACGGCATCTCTCACGAAGTCATCGCTCTCGCTGCTGGTGTCTCTCTTTTGTTCGGCTTCCAACTCGTCATGTTCGGAGTTCTCTCCGACCTCATTCTGACGTCCAACCGCGAACAGCGCCAGCGTATCGAACACCTCGTCGAAGAGGTCTCCCAGCAACAGAAGGACATCAGATCCGAGGAGCGGGCTGTCTCGTCGTCTCGGACTGAGAGTACAACGGCTGAAAGCGACCCGTCTGCTGAAACAGTAAACGAAGTCGATTGAGCAGTTTTACTCGTCTTTGAGCTGTTCCATCTCTCTGTCGATGTGGCCGTCTTCGACGGTGATGGTAACCTCGGAGGCGTCGGAGGTGAACGTGGGCCCGCTCTCAGATGTGCGTGAGAGCTGTCGAAACAAGACGTAGGTCACTGCGCCAGCAGCGATGGCAACGCCAGCGTACGTGACGATGAGCGCCTCGGCACCGAAGCGCGATTCGAGAAGTGGACCAGCGAGCCAGCCGAACACGCCAGCGGTGACGAGCAACGCGGATGCGAGCGCGAAACCACGCGACATGTACGGACACTCGCACCCGGGTCTATTGAAGATTCGGACCGGTGACGACGACTGCTCTCGGGAGGTTTATCACCGGGCCGTCCCTTCGACGAGCCATGAGTGAGACCGACCAGTCACAACCCGGACGCGAGGAAATCTGGCTCGAAAAGTACCGACCCCAGACGCTCGACGAGGTGGTCGGTCAGGACACGATCGTCGAGCGTCTCGAAAGCTACGTCGAGCGTGACGACCTCAGTCACATGTTGTTCGCAGGCCCGGCGGGTGTCGGAAAAACTACATGTTCCGTGGCAATCGCTCGCGAGCTCTACGGTGAGAACTGGCAGGAACATTTTCTGGAGCTGAACGCATCGGACGAGCGAGGAATCGACGTCGTCAGAGACCGCGTGAAGAGTTTCGCTCGGACCTCTTTCGGTGGACACAACTACCGGATAATCTTCCTCGACGAGGCAGACGCACTCACGTCCGATGCACAGTCGGCACTCCGTCGAACGATGGAACAGTTCTCGAACAACGTTCGCTTCATCCTCTCGTGTAACTACTCCTCTCAGATTATCGACCCCATCCAGTCCCGGTGTGCAGTGTTCCGGTTCTCGCCGTTACCCGACGAGGCGATTGCACAGCAGGTTCGATACATCGCCCGTGAGCAGGGCATCGAGATGACCGACGACGGTGTCGAGGCCCTCGTCTACGTCGCTGGCGGGGATATGCGAGCGGCAATCAACGGCCTGCAGGCTGCTGCGGTCACTGGTGCGGTCGTCGACGAGGAGGGTGTGTTCGAAATAACCAGCACCGCCCGACCAGAAGACATCGAGGAGATGGTGACACTCGCGCTCGCAGGCGATTTCACGGCAGCACGGTCTCACCTCGACCGGTTGCTAACGGAAGAGGGAATCGCGGGTGGAGACGTCATCGACCAGCTTCACCGCTCGGTCTGGGAGTTCGACCTCGCGGACGAGGCGGCGGTTCGTCTCCTCGACCGTATCGGGGAGGCAGACTATCGAATCACGACTGGAGCGAACGAGCGGATTCAACTGGAGGCGCTGCTTGCGTCCGTGGCCCTCGACAGGCAGTGTTGAGTCCCAGACCGGCATCTCTGCCAGCTCAGCCGCCCTGGTGAAAGTTATTGACCCGGCCGCAAACTGGTCGAGAGCCTGTTCACGACGCCACTTCCCAAGTCCTTCCGAGAGGAGTTTTCGAACGGCGGTGCTCCGGTCGAGATTCTCGTCTTCGAAATACACGTCGAG
>PUMG01000109.1 GCA_003551265.1 Halovenus sp. | reverse complement strand
GGAGTCTGTCAACAGGTCCGGTCATCCCTCCCGTCTGAGGATCTGGTGTAAATATCATAAAATATTTACAAATACTGAAAAGAGAAACACGAGCAAGAGAACGGGAATGACTCTGATTGCGACGTCTCGTTTTGGAAGCAGCCGTGCCTTGTTGGACCAGTTGACGAAAGAGCCACCGACCTGTACTGGTGCGAAGACATCACGGCGCCGAAGCGGCCGAGAACGCTCCTCGAGCTCTCGGACCCAGTCGAGAAACGGCTTCAGGTCCGGGTGGTCGGTGCTCTCTCGCGTCATGTCGATGTTGAGTTCGATGTTGTACCTGAACGCGACCTGTGTGATGTTGGCGGAGCCGATGATGCACCGCGGGTTTGGGCCGTCACGAAAGTAGAGTTTTGCGTGGAGTCCGCGTGACTTTTTGTACAGGTGGACCTGGTCGTGCTCGTCAAGCTTCCAGAGGTCGTGAGCGATTCGTGCCGAGAACTGGTCGGAGGCCGGGCTGACGATAGCCACCAGTTCGTTCTCGCGGGAGCGTTCGAGAAACGACACGATATCCTCACGTATCGTAAGATATCCCTGATAGGTGAAATAGCCGCTGATGAGGTATACCGTTCCGTCACCATCGAACAGCTCCGACAGCGCCTCCTGAAACCGGGTATCCGAGTCGTCCGTATCCAGGACCCGGACGCTCGGTTCAACGGTGAGTTCGGACATGGCTGATGCTTTAGTGGCAGGGGTATTGATACTGGTGGACGAAACGCGCGAGTCGTTCCTCAGTCTCAGGAACTCGTCTCCAGTACAATCGGCCGGTGGTCGGACAGTTGAACGTCGAGGACGTCACAGCGTTCGACGTCGACTGTGGGCGAACAGAGGAACAGGTCGAGCGTCCGCGAAGAGACGAACAGGTCATCGAGTGGTCGGCGAGGGACCGTCTCACCGGGAACACACGTTTGTAACCCCACTGAATCCGCGAACACAGACAGTCTGTCCGTCCTGTCGAACGTGTTGAAGTCGCCGGTGACGATGACATCGCGGTCACTGGCTCGTTCGTCGAGGAGCGTTGCGAGCTGGTCGAACTGGCGGCTTCTGCTGCGGGCACCGAGCGAAAGATGGACCAGGAACAGAGTCGTGTCCTCCGTTAGTTCCATCTCTATCACGAGTCGTTTTCGACCAGTGGACAGGTAATGTGTCCGCAACGGTCGGTCTGCACGCGAGAGGACAGCGTTGCCCAGGTGGCCGAAAAATGGTGCTCGTTCGAGGACACCACCACTGCTGTACTTGTTGGCAACCGTCCCCTGATACGCCAGGCCTCGCTCGCGGAGGGCAGCAACGAGCGTTCGATACTGGCCATCGGTGACCGTCCGGTGAGAGCCCTGGTCGACTTCGAGAAGCGAAACCACGTCGGGGCGCTCCCGCTCGATGAGCGAGACGAGCTGATTGAGTTTCTGGTGCTCTATCTGGCTGTTGCCGAGAACTGAGGTGACTGGTGGTGGGAGGTATCCTCCGAGGACGTTCTGGTATCCGAGCAGATAACCGGCGTTACACGAGAGCACTTTCATAACGTATCGAGTGGGAAGTTTCGGGGACCCACTGCCACAGGCTTGGTACCGTTCGGACATAAGCGTCCCGACAACAGGTATCTCCCACTCTCCATACGGAAACACAATTGTGAACTACCACGTCAGATGTCACGTCGTGTGAACACGACAGTCGCAACCGCCACCAGCACAACAAACACCGTGAGCAGAACCGCCGCATCGGCGAAGGCGTACTCCTCGCGGACGATGATCGCCGTCTCGTCGTAGTAGCGATTCGGTGCGAGCGTGCCGACCCACTCGTAATCCGGGTCAAGTTGCGACGCACCCTCGACGAGCCAGAGCACGAAGACGAGTCCGAACGCCATACTCCGGGCAGTCCGAACCCGGTCGAGTGTGACTGACAACACGAGACCGATGCCAGCACACACCAGCAGGTACGGTACACTGAGCAGGTGCAACATACCGATGGCGACGGGGTTCATTGCGTAGCCGATGAGCGCCGAGCCGACGTAGACGATGAGTGCAACGGCGACGTTCACGACGACCAGGGGCACCCACAGCGAGGCGACCTTCTGGAGGACGACCGACTCACGCGAGACAGGGTTCGACAGCGTGAGGTCCATCCGGCGGGACTGAACGTCGCCTGCAATCATTCCTGCGCTGACGTAGGCGAAGTAGACGCCGAGCAACACCACCCAGAAGAACGAGTACACTTCAGCAGCGATGAACCCCTCGATGGTGTGCATCTGCTCGACGCCGAAGAAGTCGAGAAACGCCTGTGGGAACGCATCGGCAATCGCTTCGGCATCGTCTGCCATCTCCGGAAAGATGGAGAAATACAGCGTCGAGAGCACCCCAAACACGGCGACGAGAATGACCGAACCACGGACGCGCTTGCGGGATTCGGCGCGGAAAATTGCAGGCATCAGATATCCCTCCGGACGAAGATGAGTGTGGCGAGAGCAACCAGTCCCAGCGCGGTGAGGACCAACACAAAAGCGTCGAAGAGGGCGTACTCTTCGGTGAGCAAAATTGCAGAGGGGTCGTAGTAGTGCTGTGGGGTGAGCGCACCCACCCACTCGAAGTTGGTGACGTTCTCGGACAGCCCCTCGGCCAACCAGAGGACGAACACCAGCCCCAGCGCTGTGACCTGTGCAGTTCCCACCCGGTCGAGGACCACCGAGAGCACGAGACCGATACCGGCACACACCAGCAGGTAAGGGACGCTCAGGAGGTGTAACATCGTCATCGCGACCGGGTCGAGTGACTCACCGAGCATCTGTGCGCCGACGAACACCGTCCCCAGCACGCCGACGTTGAACACCAGCAACGGCACCCACAGGGAGGCGAACTTCTGCAGGACGACCGACTCACGTGAAACCGGATTCGACAGCGTGAGGTCCATCCGTCTCGTGCGGATATCGCCTGCAATCAGACCCGCACTGGCGTAGGCAAAATACACGGCGACGAAGACGACCCAGATGAGTGAGTAGACGTATCCGCCCGTGAATCCCTCGATGGTGTGCATATCTGCGAGACCGAACAGGCCGAGGAGGTAGTCGGGAAACGCCTCCTCGAGCATCTCGGCTTCGGCCTGCATCGCCGGGAACACCGCCAGCATGAACGCCGTGAGGAGGACGAACGCCCCGGTCAGGATGAGCGAGCTGCGAATCAGCCGTCGGGATTCGTTTCTGAGGATGGCAGTCATCTCACTCCTCCGTGGAGTCGGTCCTGTAGTAGTGTTTGAAGATATCGTCCAGCTGTGGCTCACCGATGACGATGTCTTCGATGTCGAATCGGGAGAGGTGAGCCAACAGCGCGTTCGGCTCACCGGCGTAGGTGAACTCGACGGCGTTGTTGACGACTTCGACGTCGAGCATCTCGTCGGTGACGAACGCGCGTTCGTCGACCGAATCGTGCAGGTGGACCCAGACGTGTTTC
>PUMG01000098.1 GCA_003551265.1 Halovenus sp. | reverse complement strand
GGTGCCGTAATCGACCCGGCCGTCGTAGTAGGCGTCGCTCATCCGTCGCTGGAAATCTTCATCATTTGCGAGCTCTTCGAGTTCGTCCTCAAGTGCGTCGATGAGGAGACGGGTACGAGAGATATCGAGGATTTCAATCGCGCTATCGGCGCGCTCGACGAGAGACTTCGGGGCGTTGAAATCGACGCGTGTTTTTTCCTCAGCCATCACTCTATGTGTAGAGTCTACACATACTTAGTTTCCTCGCCGTGCAAGCGACCGGATCGTGAGAGGAGCAACAGCGCTACTCACGAGTTGATATTTTGGGTATCTAACCTTTATACGTCCTACTCGCGTAGTTTTGTGTGGTGTGTTTACATGAAACTTGCATTAATCGGGGTCGGACAGGCAGGCGGGAAGGTGGTCGACGAGTTCTTGGCCTACGACGCACGGACAGGTGCGGATATTGTTCGTGGAGCGATCGCCGTCAACACGGCGAAAGCAGATCTCCAAGGAATCGACCGCCTCTCGAAGGACCGCCGCATCCTGATCGGGCAATCACGAGTAAAGGGGCACGGCGTGGGCGCGGATAACGAACTGGGCGCAGAGGTTGCTGAAGAGGACATCGACGAGATCCAAGGGGCACTCGACTCGGTGCCAGTCCACGAGATTGATGCGTTCCTCGTCGTCGCGGGACTCGGTGGTGGAACGGGATCGGGTGGCGCGCCCGTAATCGCCAAGAACCTCAAGCGGATCTACACTGAACCTGTGTATGGGCTCGGTATCCTGCCCGGGAGCGACGAGGGTGGGATCTACACGCTGAACGCCGCCCGATCGCTCAAAACGTTCGTCGATGAGGTGGACAATCTCATGCTGTTTGACAACGACGCGTGGCGCAGTTCGGGTGAGTCTGTTGGCGAAGGGTTCGATGCGATCAACAAAGAGCTCGTCCAGCGGTTTGGTGTGCTCTTCAGTGCGGGCGAGATAACGAAAGGAAGCGACGTCGCTGAGAGTGTCGTCGACTCCTCAGAGATCATCAATACGCTCAAAGGCGGCGTGATCTCCTCGTTGGGCTACGCCGATGTCGGCGTGGACGAACCGGAGCGGAAAGGGTTGCTCTCGCGACTCCGTGGCGATATTGCTGATGAGATAGACAGTACAGAAGCCACAAACCGGATTACAAGTCTCGTCCGGAAGGCGACGCTGGGCCGACTCACCTTACCCTGTGAAGTGAACGGGACTGAGCGGGCGTTGCTTGTTGTCGCCGGCCCACCGGAGTACCTCAACCGGAAAGGAATCGAACACGGTCGCAAGTGGCTCGAAGAACAGACCGGCTCGATGGAGGTCCGTGGTGGTGACTATCCGCGGCGTGGGGAAGGGACGGTCGCAGCGCTCGTGTTGCTCGGCGGCGTGACGAACGTCCCGCGGGTGAAAGAACTCCAGCAGGTCGCGATTGAGGCTCAACAGAACCTCGGTGAGATTACTGACGAGAGCGAGGACCGCTTCTCGGAGCTGATGGATAGTGACGGGGAACTGGAGTCGCTGTTTTGAGACTGTGACGGCCTATCTCCAAGACTCGTTCCGAGGTGGCCGTCACCGTTCGTCGTCAGATTAACCAACAGTTCGGCGTACTCCGACAGTCTGTTGGTTACGATCGGTCACCATCACGATACAGCACTCCGTCCTTCGGAGATCAGCAGTCAGTCGGACACGCGAAAGGTTCGCGTAGTGTCTCTATTGCCATGGACGACGTCGACCTCCACGAGATCGAACGCGGTGAAGATACGGCTCCACTCTCGGTAGTACAGTGGAGTCTCCTTGTCGACGTAGTTCACGTCTGGGTCAGACGACGATGAATCGCGTATTGGACCCTCGATCTCCGCTGTGACCAAGACGTTGTCCGTGATTCGAGCTACCTCCTCGAAGACCCATTCGACATCAGGATGGAGGTGTTGGAGCGTCTCAGCCGAATACACCGCATCAAACTGTCCATCGTCGAAGTCCCCGATGATATCCTCTATCGGGCCGCAGTGAAACGTTCCGTCGGCCGCGAGCGTGGGATAGGTTTCCCGCATCGTGTCGAATGCCTCGGCGTTGATGTCGACGCCCGAGAGATTTTCGAAGCCGCCGTTGGCGAGATGTCTGAGGTGACGGCCAGACCCACACCCGAGTTCGAGAACCGTTGCGTCACGAGGAAGGTATCCGCTGAGAATATCGCGGATTACGGTACTCGTGTCATTCGGACCGCAATGTGCGTAGTACGCTGGTGAGTATTCGCCCGTCCGGTCTGTCCACGTGTTTCGGACGGAATGGAGATCCACGTGTATCAACACGGGCAACGGTGTAAAACGTCGTCGAACAACGCCTGACGGCAGAATGGACGTCTTCCGACCCCAACTATCGATTTACGAAACCGGCGACGCAGCTGCCGAATCGACTAGTGAGTACTCTCGGTCTCGACTCGTGCCTTTTGCTTCAAGGAGGTTGTACTGGGCCATCTTTGAAAGGTAGGTCCGAACGGTGCGCTTCGTCCGCGGATCGTCGACCGCCTGCGTATAGCGGTCGTGAATCTCGCTGGGTCCAAGTGGGCCGTGGTCGCGAACAATCTCGTAGACGACTCGCTGATGCGGCGTGAGCGAGTCAAGACTCTTCTGCTTGATTTGGGCCCGAGCATCTTCAGCAGCGTTTATGAGAATGTCGTTGGTGATCTCCTCGTGATTTTCGCGATCAGCCGTGCTGGCTGCGCTGCGAAGCATCCCGATAGCAAGACGAGCGTCGCCAGCGGCGGCATCAGCGATCTGATAGAGCTGCTTGTCGGTGATGACGCCGTTTTCAAGGCCCCACTTCGTTCGAGCACGCAGAATATCGTAGAGTTGCTCGTTGTGGTACTTGTCCATCCGGACGTGTTCACTGGAGCGCAACCGGCTCACAAGGCGGTCGTCGACACGGCTGAACAGCTCTTCTTCTTTGTTCGCGATACAGATCACCGCGAACTGCTCCATGCTGTGGAGGTCGTAGATGAGGCTCGGGTCTTCGAGTTGGTCGACCTCGTCGAGGATGACAACGGTTCGAGGGCCGTCGTACTGTTGGAGCCGATCGATGAGTTCGTCGTGAGGGGTCGACTGCCGGTGGATGTCTATCGTCGCGCCGATGTCGTCGAGGATCTGGTACAGGGTCCGGAAGCGGCTGTAGTTCCGCCAGCAATTCACGTAGGTGGCCTCGACGTCGAGCACTTCCTCGCGGAGCCGTTCGGTAACGAACTTCGAGACACAGGTTTTACCGACGCCACTCGGGCCGGTGACGATGGCTGTGTCAGCCGGCTCGCCGTTCGTGATCGGTTCGAGAACGCTCGAGAGGTGGTTGACTTCGGCGTCGCGATGCTCGACTTCTCGAGGGACGAACCCGGCGCGGAGGACGCGAGCATCACGGATCATCTGTTGATGGGTAGTTATTCTCAGCGTGAGTGATATAAGTGTGACCGGGTAGATTCCAGAAAAGCTCTG
>PUMG01000213.1 GCA_003551265.1 Halovenus sp. | reverse complement strand
CGACGACGTTCGTGCTGCCGTCGAGATTGCAACCACTCACGACGTTCCCATACTACCACGGGGCGCGGGGTCGTCACTCGGCGGACAGGGGGTTGGGCCGGGGTGTGTCGTACTGGATTTTACCCGCTACATGAACGATATCGTCGACATCGATGCCGACAACCAGCAGGCGACGGTCCAGCCAGGCGTCGTGCAGGACCACCTCGACGCCGCACTTGCCGACGTGGGATTGAAGTTCGCACCGGATCCCGCCTCGTCTAACCGGGCAACTATCGGCGGCGGCATCGGGAACAACTCGACCGGTGCGCACTCCGTCCGCTACGGCATTACCGACGCCTACACCGACGAGTTGCGGGTTGTCCTCTCGAATGGCGAAGTTATTCACACCCGTGAGGTCGTCCTCGACTCACCAGAGTACGACACCATCGTGGCTGAGGACACCCGTGAGGCCGAAGTATACGAGACGGTCCGGGGACTCGTCGAAGAACACGAAGAAGAGATCGACCGCCGGTATCCCGACCTCAAGCGCTCGGTCTCGGGGTACAACCTCCAGAAAGTCATCTACGAAAACGACGACGGTGAGGAAGTCATCAACCTCTCGAAGCTGTTCGTCGGGGCCGAAGGAACGCTCGGGGTCATCGTCGAGGCGACGATTTCGCTGGTAACACAACCCGAACAGACGGCGGTTGCACTCTACTGTTTCGACGACCTCATCGACTCGTTAGCGGCCGTCCCGGTCGCGCTCGAATATCCTGTTAGTGCGGTCGAACTGATGGACGAGGAGGTGTTTCGACTCGCCCGTGAGTCCGACGGATATGCGGAGTTTGCCGAGGTGATTCCTGACGGCACTGCTGCTGCGCTCATGCTGGAGTGGGACGACGAACTTGTCACGCCAGACGACGAATCGGACGGTCAGGGCGATACCCAGCGTCGAGCGTTCGAGGAGGCGGTGGCGGACACGACGAGCCGACTCGTCGAAGAGGGTGACGCGTTCGATGTCGTCGAGGCCTACAGCGACGAGGACCAGAAACGCCTCTGGAAACTGCGGAAGGCGGCGATTCCGCTGTTGATGAGCCTCGAGGGCGACCCCAAACCCTATCCGTTCATCGAGGATGCGACCGTTCCGCCGGAAGAACTCGCCGAGTACGTCGAGAAGTTCCAGGAGGTTCTCGAAGACCACGACACGACAGCAGCGTACTTCGCTCACGCCGGGTCGGGAACGCTTCACATCCGGCCGATTTTGAACCTCAAAGATGGCAACGAAATCGAGGCACTTCACTCCATCACCGACGACGTGACCGACCTCGTCGTCGAACACCACGGCTCCTTTTCCGGCGAGCACGGCGACGGCATGGCGCGGACGGAGTTCAACCCCAAGATGTACGGCGAGGAGATATGGGGAGCCTTCAAAGAGCTCAAGACGGCGTTCGACCCCGAGTGGCTCATGCACCCCGGCAACGTGGTCTACCGCGACGGTCCCGAGGATCCCGGGCCGGACAGTGACCGCGGCGTCGGTGCCGACAACCGCGAGCATCTGCGCTATGGCGTCGGCTACCAGTCACTGGAGTTCCAGACCACGCTCGATTTTGACGACGAGGGCGGCTTCTCACATCTCGTCGAACTCTGTAACGGGTGTGGGACGTGCCGCCAGACTGATTCCGACGTGATGTGTCCAACGTATCGGGCCTCGAAGGAGGAGCTTCAGACCACACGCGGACGGGCAAACATGCTCCGTGCAGCCATCAGCGGCGAACTCTCTGTCGAAGAACTGTACTCCGAGCGATTTCAGGAGGAGGTGCTCGACCTCTGTGTGGGGTGTAAAGGCTGCAAGTCCGACTGTCCGACTGGTGTAGACATGGCCAAGCTCAAAGCCGAGGTGAAACACCAGTACCACCAGGAGAAAGGTGCGAGCAGACGCTCGAAGCTCTTCGGGAGCATCGACCGGTACGCCGCCCTCGGCAGCACCCTCGCACCGCTGTCGAACGTCGGTCCGAAACTCCCCGGCGCACGACTGGTGATGGAGAAGCTGTTCGGTATCGCCCCCGACCGTGAGCTACCGACGTTCAACAGGGAGACGTTCGTCGACTGGTTCGAGAGTCGGGGAGGGGCCGGGATTCCGGAGGGACAGGCGAACGCGAAGGTCGTGCTGTTTCCAGACACGTTCACCAACTACAGCTACCCTGACCCCGGAAAGGCCGCCGTAGAGATACTTGAGCTGGCTGGCGTCCACGTCCGGGTTCCGGACAGCCTCGAACCGTCCGGGCGAGCGGCGTTCTCCGTCGGGTTCCTCGACGAGGCACGGCAACGAGCGCGAGCGAATGTCGACGCGCTCGCACCGCTCGTCGAGGAGGGATGGTCAGTGCTGTTCATCGAGCCGTCAGATGCGGTCATGTTCCAGGACGAGTATCTCGACCTGCTCGACGGTGACGACGTCAGGGCGGTGGCAGCAGCGAGTTACGGCGTGATGGAGTACTTCGATGCCATCAGAATCACCGGCGAGATACAGTTCGATGCGCCCCCACAGACGCTGACGTATCACGGCCACTGCAACCAGAAGGCGACGAACAAGGACCACCACGCTGTCGGCGTCCTCCGGCGGGCAGGCTACGGCGTCGACCCGCTCGACTCGGGCTGTTGCGGGATGGCGGGTTCGTTCGGGTACGAGAGTGAACACTACGACCTCTCACAGGCCATCGGTCGCATCCTCTTCGAACAGGTCGAACAGAGTGAGGGTACCGTCGTCACTGCGCCGGGTGCGTCCTGTCGAACGCAACTTGGGGACCGCCCTGGTGAAACCAAACCGCCCCATCCGGTCGAGAAACTCGAAGAGGCAATCGCTGTCGGTGCGGTCGAGGAGACTGTCTGATCAACGCTCTCAAAAAAAGCGCAGTAGTCAGACCACTCGATTTTCGAGTTCGTCACGCTCCCCATCGCGCAGTCGTTCGACGTTTCGGGCAAGGATGTCGCTACACCGCTCGAAATACACGGGTGTATATCCGGAGTTGTGTGGTGTAATGGTGACGTTGTCCATGCTCCACAGCGGGTGGTCTTCGGGGAGCGGTTCAGGGTCGGTCACGTCGAGGGTCGCGCCACCGATTCGATTCCAGCGAAGTGCCGACACCAGCGCCTCGGTGTCGACCACTGGTCCGCGTGCGACGTTCACGATGATGGCGTCACCGCGCATGGTCCGGAGAACGCGCGCGTCGACGAGTCCCGCTGTGGTATCGGTCAATGGGCACGCCAGCACGACGTACTCGGCGTCAGCGACAGCTTCGTGAATCTCGTCGAAGCCGTATATCTCGTCTGTCGGACCGCCTTTCTCCGGCGTGTACCGGACACCAATCGTCTTCGTTCCGAACCCGTCGAGACGGTCGACAACCGCCTCTCCGATTGCACCGAGTCCGACGATTGTCACTGTCGACCCGTAGAGTTCGCGGGTCTGATAACTCCGCCACTCACGACGGTCCTGCTGTGTGCGTGCCCGGGGGAACCCTTTG
>PUMG01000322.1 GCA_003551265.1 Halovenus sp. | reverse complement strand
CGCCGTGTGGGAGCTCCTGCGGAGAGGAAGCACCACGGCGGCCCTGATGAGCCTTTCGTATCCGGAGGTCCTGGTCGACACCGTCCGCGACGCGGGCATCCGCGGCGACGATCCCCACGTTCGGCATTGCGAACTCCGTGTTACCCTCGGCCTCGGCGCGCGTTCGAGCCTTCAAATAGAGATTGAACGCCGACAGTTGGCAGGATCGCAGATCGATGTCGACGCCATACAGGTTGTGTTCGAGGATTTTCGCCGGAATCGCCCCACGGTCGAGATCGGTTTCGGCCCACCAGATCCGCTCTAAAATGTCGAACGCGTAGAGCAGAAAGTGACCACTCCCGCAGGCCGGATCGATCACGCGAAGCTCATGTGGATGGTCGAAATCCGGAGCCGCCTGCTCGTCGGCGTCGGGAATCAGATACGTACATAGCTCGGCGACCGTCGGTGCCTCCTCAGGGGTGACCAACCGCGATTTGCGCTCGTCCGGTGTGAGTGCCTCCGGCGCTGGCACCGTCGACTCCTGGTCGGTGGCTTCGAGATACAGCTTGCCCAACGCGTTGTCCGCGAGCATCCGGACCACCCAGTGGGGCGTATAAAACTGGTTGGCCGGCCCAACGTCGCCTGGTTCGAGCGTGTTTTTCGCATCCAGCGCCTCGACGACCGAGCGGTTGTAGTACTCATACACCCAGCCCAGCACGTCGTCGGCCCGCCAGACTTCGTCGGACACCTCGTCGAGCATCCTACAGAGTTCCTCAAAGGCATCATCATCAGGATCGAGTAGACTGTACGAAGACGACCGATCAAACAGAATCTCGATTTCCGCAGCGAGTTCGTCGCACGTGTTGTGGTACGCCGCCAAAATTGCTTCGTCCTCCAACAAGAACTCCTCGTGAACCAGCGTCTCAGCAGCAGGTGTCAGGCCGTTTTCCTTAAAAACGGTAACCTCCTCGTCGATGAATCCTCTAACCTCCATACACCGCAACGCGGCCAGCCGGTTGACAATGGTGTAACCAACGCTGTCGACGTACTCCTCGAAGGCCTCGTCCCAGTTATTGTCATCTGCAGCTTCAAGCTCGATTGCGTCGACAAGCTGCTGGGTTTCCTCATCTAGTGTCTCGTCGCCTGTTCGTGTGTCGAGATTGGATTGCGTGAGTTGAAACCGAACGTTGTCCTCGACACGTTCGCGCATGTCTACGACAATGCCTTCGAGATGTTCACGTTCGGCTTTATCTAGCTGGACCTTCCGATGCGTGAGTGAATCAGACATAGAGTATGTATACCTACTACCATCCAATCAGGTCTTATGAAGGTTGGCGAACTCAGTACTGATAGTTACTCCTGAGTGATTGTAACGAAGTTGAGAATGAACTCCTGGGGGAGCACGCCGCCATGTGTGAACCGGGAGTCGCCAAGTCCCTGATTTCGGAACCGTTGGATCGGATCTGCAAGGCTACTGATTTTGGTGCTACCGTCGAGATAACCGAGGTGTGCATCCTCATCAAGTAGCACACCTGGGTCTGAGTCCTTGAGATCTGCCCCAGCAACCCACCGCCGAGTGACGTGTTCTGCAGTATCCGGTGGATAGAGGTCGTCGCTGTCAACACCCTTAGGCAGTGAGACGAACCCGTGATCCGAAAGGATGTAAGCGCGATCCCAGTTGCCTTTGTCGAGTTTGTCACAGATGATACCCGAAATCGTCTCGATACGGTCGCTAAACACCTTCTCAAAGTCTGTGAGTTCTTTTTCACCACTCTTGTCGATATCATTCCAGTAGTAGGCGACGCGGGTACTGTTCCACCCGATTTCCTCGTCATCGTTTTGGGTGATATAGCTCCAGCCCTCATTTTCGAGGAGGGTTTTCCGGCGATAGTTCGTGATTTTGCGACCGTTCCGTTCAGGGACTAACTCACCATCCTGGAGTTTGATATTGAAACTGAACTTACTGCCCGGTGTGAGTGCGGCCTTCCCAAAGTCGGTTTCAGAAGGCAGTGTGCCAACCCATGTATTCTCGTCGACTTCGAGGTCAGTGAGCTCTCGACGGATGGACTCCGCAAGTTCATGAGCCAGATCGAAGCGTAGTGCATCGATAATGAATAGGGCGACACTTTGGCCACTCTGGAGGTGTTCCTGTTGGTCGGCGAAAAACTGGTGAGAATGGTTTTTGCCAACAAATGGTGATCCCCTATCGATCTGGTCAGTGACGAGGTCACCAAGATCACTGAGGTACCCAAGATACTGCGATTCAACCAGCGAGGACCGTAGGTCCCCGAGCGTTTCGGTCGCTGGGTGTTCCTCGGGAAGATTCTTTTCAGGCTCACCTGAGACGATCAGTTTGTAGACCGAGTGGTCGATCTGCCAGGTTCCTGTTTCGGTATCACCGTAGAGGTCGACAACATCGTCGGTGTCACTGCGGTCGTCCCAGACATTGAGTTCTGCTGCGAGGGTGGCCACATCGGTAGCCTGCTCCCAGACCGTTGTCCACGGGACCTCGCCATATATCTCTGCGAGACGCTCGTATCGTTTCGTTGCCCGTGTTTCACACGTCTCGAAGTCACCATTGTTGAACAACTGGGTCCAGTCGTCGAACAGTCGGTGTTCGAGCGAAGCGTCAACGGGGCAGTCGACGAGCTCCCAGGGGTCGTCGTGGTTTCGGAGGACATCATGCCAGAACCGCTCAGATGGATTGAGATAGGTTCTGGCGAGTGTCGCTGTCCCTGTGGTTTTGCTGAGTAACGAGTGGAGTTCTGGTCGTGAAATCCCGAACCCAGTGTTTGGCTCCGGCTGGTACTCCGGCGGGAGCAATGATTTGTCCAAACCTTCATCGACAAGCCACTCGGCGACTGCCCAGCGTCGGGTCCGGTCGACGAGTGTCTGGGCATCGGTCACTCCCGAGACGGCCTCGACGCCTTCGTCGACCAGCAGGTCTCGGATTTTACCGAAGTCGGCGGTTTCGTCTTCGGTGTCGGGGAGTGCCTCCGCATCGTTTTCGAGTACGTACTGGATGGCGTCTTCGTGACCATCGAGGACGATCTTCGTCTGGAGGGCCTTGAGAGAGGGTAGTCCGCCCTCACCGTCGAGGCTGTTGTAGAGTGTGTGGGCGACCTGCGTTCGATCCTCACCAGTGGCATCGTCGTAGGCGGTTCGGATCGTCCCAGACTGAAGCCGGTCCTGTTCGAAACAGCGGGCTGCGAGCTTGCCGATGTGTTGGTCGATGACGGACCCGGAGCTTTCGACGTCTTTGAACCACTCGGCGTCGTCAGGGCGGGCCTGCGGAACGTACCAGAGCGTCTGTCTGCGTGGGGCCTCGGCCCGTAGTTCGAGAGGTGTCGTCTGGGCAGCGCGGAAGCGACAGCCAGCCTGGGTGGCAGCGTCTTCGACGAGCGGTTCGAGGTAGCCGCCGTCATCCCACCAGAGGATGACCGGATCGTCGTCGACGGCTTCGCTGATCGCATTCTCGATGGCGTCATGCGCCGCTTTGTAGAGGGTTGTGGTTGCGGGCATGGT
>PUMG01000196.1 GCA_003551265.1 Halovenus sp. | reverse complement strand
GTATCGAGACACTCCGCCGCTGTTTCCAGTGGAACCTCGGTTGCGCGTTTCATCGCTTCCTGTTGTTCGCCTTCGGACGCGTGTGACTCCCTGAACGACGACTGGACCCGCCCGACGGCAGCCACGTCCTCGTCTGCGAGTTCCAGCAGCCGGTAACGACTGGTTTCCAGCGAATCTCCGATGGTGAGGAGTTCGTCCTCGACATCTTCGTATCCGTCTTTGCCGACAGTGTGGAGACAGACCATCTCACCGAGTGCTGCACCGAATGCGCCGGCGAGACCCGCGACTGCTCCCCCACTCGGTGTGACGGCGGTCGACGCGACCGACTCCAGAACCGTCTCGATAGTGTGTTTGGCGGTAGTCATTCAGGTCAGATAATCCCGATAATTCGTGTGCCGACATACGTGTTGGGTCTCTCAGAGAGATGGTCTCACACGTTGTGTGAGCGCTCCAGCCAAAAAGTGTAAACGGGGGATAACGATGTGGAATGACGAGGAGCAGACCCGTTCACAGCACACCGAAACACGGGTTGAAGCAAGATTGATGCGCCTGGGGCGATAACTCTGAGAGAGAGCATCATCATGTCAAGTCAAGACCAGAGACAGGTCAAAACCATCTGTCCGTACTGTGGCGTCGGCTGTGGAATCAAAGTACTCGAAGGGGATGAACCCGGCGAGATGCGGTTTATGCCGTGGGCCGACGCGCCGGTCAACGAGGGGTCGATCTGCATCAAAGGTGGGGCGGCAACCCAGGTCGTAGACCACGAAGACCGACTGACAGACCCACTAATCAAAGAAGACGGTGAGTTCCGGGAGGCCACCTGGGAGGAAGCATACGACCTCATCGTCGACGAGATGGAGCGCATCCGCGAGGAGTACGAGCCCGATGCGATGGGCTTTTTCGGCTCCTCGAAGACGATGAACGAGGAGAACTACCTCCTCCAGAAACTCGCCCGACGCTACGGAACGAACAACGTCGACAACTGTACGCGGATGTGTCACGCCTCGACGGTGTGGGCGTTGCGGACGAGTCTCGGCGCGGGCGCGATGACCAACAGCATGGCGGACCTGGAGGAGGCGGCCGACATCTTCTGGATACAGGGCGCGAACCCCGGCGAACAGCACCCAATCGCAAACAGCCAGTACTTCCGCCAGGCGGTACTCGAAGGGGCGACGGTCATCCAGGTCGACCCACACGCAAATAAGACGACGAAATCCTTCCAGATAGACGAGACCGACCGGCACATGCACCTCCAGCTCAAGCCGGGCACCGACATTCCGCTGTTGAACGTCGTCATCAAGACGATTCTCGAAAGACACGAGGAAGACCCGGATGCGGGCTGGATTGATGAGGACTTCATCGAGGAGCGCACCGAGGGCTTTGAGCACCTCAAAGAGACGCTGGCTGACTTCGACAAGGAAGCTGCCGCCGAGGAGTGTGGCGTCCCACTGGAGGACATCGAACTCGCCGCCGAGAAGTACGCGATGGCGAACAACGCCGCCATCTTCACCGGGATGGGGATGAGTCAGCACACCTGTGGCGTCGACAACGTCCAGAACGAGATCAACCTCGCGCTCATCACGGGCAACGTTGGTCGTCCGGGCACAGGCGTCAACCCGTTGCGTGGACAGAATAACGTCCAGGGAACGTGTGACGTGGGCGCGATGCCGAACGTCCTGCCGGGGTACCAGCTCGTCGACGACGACGAGGCCCGCGAGTCCGTCGAGGAGGAGTGGGGCTTCGAGGTACCACCAGAGCCAGGGCTGACGAACGTCGAGATTTCGAACGCCATCGGCGACAGCGTCCACGGGCTGTACGTGATGGGTGAGAATCCGGTGATGAGCGAGCCAGACGCCAACGAGGCGATCGAACGCATCGAGAACGAACTGGAGTTCCTCTGCGTTCAGGACATCTTCATGACCGAGACGGCGGAGTACGCCGACGTGGTGTTGCCCGCGACGACGTGGGCCGAACGCGGCGGGACGGTCACGAACACCGACCGGCGCGTCCAGCGGATGCGCGGCGTCCACAAGGGCCACGAGAACACGAAGCACGACCTCGAAATCATCTGTGAGGTCGGCACCCGCCTCTTCGGCGAGGGGTTCGACTTCGACGACGCCGAGGAGGTGTTCGAAGAACTCAGACAGGTCTGTCCGATCATGTACGGGATGACCTACGACTCACTGGGTGAAGAGGGGCTTCACTGGCCGTGTTACGAACCCGGCGACGAGGGCGACCAGTTCCTCTACGAGGAGAGTTTCGACACCGAGAACGGACTCGGGCAGATAGAGGGTGTCCGTCATCAGCCCCCCAAAGAGGTGCCAGACGAGGAGTATCCACTCGTGTTGACGACCGCTCGACTCGAAGAGCACTACAACACGGGGACGATGAGTCGTCGGTCGCCAACACTGAGCCGCCAGCATCCCGAGAACTTCGTGGATGTCCACCCAAACGACGCCGCACGCTACGGCATCGAAGACGGCGACTACGTGAAAGTGAAATCCCGGCGTGGTGAGATTACCGTCAAAGCACAGGTCACCGAGGCCATCAAGGAAGGCGTCATCTGGACGACGCCACACTTCGCTGCCGCTTCGGCGAACGTGCTGACGAACAACGTCCTCGACGAACGGGCGAAGATTCCAGAGGACAAAGCCGCCGCCGCCGAGATAGAAGTCGGCGTCGAACCGACACAGGCCGAACCTGCCGACGACTGATAGAGTCGGTTGTGACCATTTTTGTGACCACGTACATAACCACAAGTAGTCCGACACAAACAGCTTTCTACGTCCTGTCCGTACGTCTGTCCAATGCACCAACCGATGCTGACGTTGGACTTTCTCGACCGAGCGACCGACCTCTACGGTGACGTCACCGGTATCGTCGGCGACGACGGCATCGAGTACACCTACGAGGAGTTCGGCGAACGCGTCGACCGCCTCTCGAACAGTCTCTTCGAACTGGGACTCGAGCCGGGAGAGCGTGTGGGTATCCTCTCGCCGAACACTCACTGGTTCCTCGAAGCGTTGTTTGCGATCAACCAGTGTGGGATGGTTACCGTCCCGCTCAACTATCGCCTGCGACCCGATGACTACCAGTACATTCTCTCAGACTGTACCGCACGTGCCGTTCTCGTCGATTACGCATACGCCGACGCAATCGCCGAGATTCGTTCGTCGATTCCTGCCGACACGGTCGTCTGCTACGGTCTCGACCGAACGGCATACGAGTCCGATGGGGAGTGGATCGGATACGACGAGCTGCTCGAGTCAGCTTCAAGTGCGCCGTTTGAGCGCCCAGAAATCGCAGAGAGCGACCCGGCAACGATCAACTATACGAGTGGAACGACCGGCGCTCCCAAAGGCGTCGTCAGAACGCACCGGACAGAACACTGGCACGCGCTGATCACTACCCACCACACCGAGATTACCGACGACGACGTCTATCTCTGGACACTGCCGATGTTTCACGTCAACGGCTGGGGGTATCCCTACGTCATCACGGGTGTCGGCGGGACTCACG
>PUMG01000126.1 GCA_003551265.1 Halovenus sp. | reverse complement strand
TTATTAGCCAATTCTATCGTCAATTTGCCTCACCAACCCAAACAATAATGTGTTTTTTTCTAAAGCAAATCTAAGCCAACATGAATTATTTCAAAACAATGCACTGAATTAAAACAATTCAAATCAAGTTCTCTGCTTTAAACCAAGCAATTGTATTTTTTATACTTTTTTCTAGACCAATCTGTTGTTTATAGCCTAACTCTTCTTTTGCTCTAGAAATATCAAAAACCCTATCCGTAAAAGTAGACCTTATATTTTGCCTGGTTACTATAGGTTCTTTTTTCATTATTTTAGAGAAAAACTCTATAACACCAGCGCCAAGCACAGCAATTCCTTTCGGCAAAAAGGGGTAAAACCGATTAATTCCTAATTCTTTAAGAACCAGTTCTCTGATTCTATCTAGCTCAAAAGAAGTCTCCGAAGCTATAATGTAAGTACTTCCCGGCATACCCTTTTCAACAGCCAATATTGCCGCTTGAACAACATCATCCACATAAACAGCAGGTGTAAGGTTTTTTCCAAAACCTACCTTGGGGAAGATACCTTTCTTTATTAGTCGAGATATCTTAAGAAATTCACCTTCACCGCCTGGCCCATAAACCATGCATGGCCTCAATACTATTACCGGAAATTGTCTAGTCTCAAAGTAGCTTAAAGCCATTATCTCGCTTTCTCTTTTGCTCTTTTGATATGGAGTTCTAGGTTGTGGCTTTGAATCTTCATTTACTGGAACATCTTTGATCAAACCCATGGCTGCGGTACTGCTAAAGTGAATAAATTTAATAATGCTCGTGTTGGTTAAACATGATTCTATCAAGTTTTGGGTTCCCTTAATATTAATGTCATTGAACATTTTGTAGGATTCGTCTGTAACGGCAGCAACGTGACCATGCGCAGCCAGGTGTATAACTGCTTCCACATCTTTACCAATACCATTGAGAGTTTGTTTATCCTGAATATCACCCTCAAATAGTTCGATTTTATCTATAATGTCAGCCAAATTGGCAAGGTTGCTGTTCTTTCTAACCAAGCAACGGCATTGATATCCATCTGCAACCATTTTGTGGACTAAATGACCGCCAATAAAACCTGTTGCGCCCGTAATCAGTACTTTCAACTAGAAAGGCCTCCCAATTCTTCAATCGTCTCTACCATTTTATCCCAGGAAAATCTTTCTTCCTGACCTTTAATATTTGCAACAAACTCGTCCTGCCTATCTTCCTTTAAATAATCTATCAAAGCATCAGAAATTTGCTCAGGTTTTTTTGGGTCAACTACATATCCTGTTTTTTTGTGTTCAACTACTTCAGGAAGACCACCCACGTTTGTTACTAAAACCGGCTTATAAAAACCGTAGGCAATCTGTACTATACCACTTTGGGTAGCAGAAGTGTAAGGTAAAACTACAATATCAGATGCTACAAAGAACTTGCCTACTTCCTGATCCGGCATATAGCCGTCATAAATATTAATATTCTTTTCCAAATCTAGGCCTACAATCTCATTTAGATATTGATCTTTATCCTGGAAAAACTCTCCAACAATTATCAGTTTAACGTCTGGATAACTATTTACTACTTCAGGTAATGCCTTTATTAAGTAGATTAACCCTTTATATTCACGTACGAAACCGAAAAAAAGTAGCACTTTACAGTTGTTGTCTATGTTGAGTAATTCCCTGGCTTTAGCTAGGGACAAGTCGTCCCTTTTAAATATATTGTAAGTAGGATGGACATGTTTTTTACACTTTGCTTTTGGAAGTAAGTCAAGCAGCTTTTGTTCATCTTCTATTGAATGGACAATTAGACTATCGGCTCTGGACAGGGTCAACTTTGCTAAGATTTTCTGTAATGGCAGCTTTTCATGCGGCAGCACGTTATGGCATATATACAATACCTTGCTTTTTGAGAAAAGCTTGACCAAAACGGTGATCGTCCAAAAACAGGGGGCAAAATAAGGATTCCACCAGGGGATTACCAGCAAATCTGGTTTATATTTAACAATTTCTCTGGCAGTAATAAACCAGCTAAATGGATTCATGGTGTTAATTAAATACCGAGTACTATCTGTTTTAAAACGAGAATCACTGGTATCTTTCTGCTCGTTACCCGGATACAGGAACCCCGGATATTGCAGCTTAAAAGAAAATACAGCAACATTGTATTTTTTTACTAGTGCTTTATACAGCAACCCGGTGTAATGGGCTATACCACCTTTGTATGGATATACAGGGCCAGTTATGACAACATTTTTTGTCTCCATATATTTTTCCTGTTTACCTTTTTGTGTTGGCAAATTATCCAACCCTTTCACAATGTTAAAACCCAAAATACCCATAGTGCGTCAAAACACACTGTTCGCCAGAGCTACAATAAAAATCATATACTTGCCAAAAAATTTCGCAGATAATAAATACCCATGCCAATTATTTTTTTATCCCACTCAAATATTCAATCTCATACCCATCAATGCGAACATTATCTTCAGAGCCCACGTAAACTCTAACTTCTAAATTGTGGACAGGTTCGTCCAGTAGAAAAGTGCCAGAAGCAATTACTTCATTATTTGAACCTGGTTTATTTCTGAGATTTAACCTTGCATACTCTTTTTTCCCAGAAACAATTTCAACATACGGATCGTTGGCTAGCAAAACATCTCCTTGAACTGCTATTTTGTACTCACCCAAACCAAGTCTTTTAGATGGGTTTATAAGTAGTAGCCCTTCGGTTTCAGTTGAGTAAACACTTCCATCCTGATAATGACCAACCGGACCGGTCATTTCAGCCAGCTGGCTGCCTTCGTAATTTATTGTATAGTTTACTGACCAACCGCTGGCTGTATATATGTCCGTGGTTGATTGTGACAGATCCGGCATAGCAATAACGCTATCATCCTTAGCAAGCAGATAAATATTTGAAAATACTTCCTGACCAATTAACTTTACACCATGGGCCTCAGACAACTCATCCATAGTATATGTAAAAAGAAGCCCTTCATGATCGCTTAACCACTCCTCTTTTGTCATTCGGCGAAATTTATGATCATATAGGTAAAAAAGATATAATTCATAACGCTGCCTTTGAAGAAGATTTAAAGAATTAACTCCTTCAGGGTTGAATCCAACAGTAGTTCCATGTGAATAATTACTCCTTACAATATCCACTAAACTGGAAGGGGTACCGTGTTCATTAATGAGGCCATGGTGGAGATCACTGGAAGCTTTTATCGATAATATAAAACAGGTTCCTACAAAAAAAACTATTAGCACATTTCCAAGCTTAGCATCATTCCATATTCTTCCTATCAACACCAAGGCCAAAGAACCTGCAATCATGTAGTATATAAAATTAAATTCCCAAATAATATACTGTGGCCAAAACGAAGCCGTGTTCATTGCATTATAGTTGGCAGACATGTCTGCGACCTGGTTTAAAACCAAGCCTGTAATAAAAACAAAACACGCAGAAACATAAATCCATTTCTTATTCCAAAAAGATAAGCATCCTAAAGATAGTAAAGGTATAGCTA
>PUMG01000123.1 GCA_003551265.1 Halovenus sp. | reverse complement strand
CCCACGAAGAACGCGTAATACAGCAGTGGAATCAGGTTCAGACGCATCACCCGTCCCTCCTGACCGACCAGACCGACAGTCGCCAGCGCTGCGACGACGTTGTGAATCGCAACGAGATTCCCGACTGCACCGCCGACAGCCTGTGCGCCGACGAGGACCTGCGTCGAGATATCGAGTTGTTCGGCCGCGGTGAACTGGAACTGGGTGAACGTGATGTTCGAGACGGTGTTCGACCCGGTCATGGCTGCGCCGAGTGCGCCGATAAGTGAGGCAATCGCCGGATAGGCGTTCCCAAGGGTGTCCGCAGTGGCGACCGCCAGCACCTCTATCATGTTGGCGTTACGCCAGATATCGGCGGCGTCGACGTCGAACACCACTGGCGGTGGACTGTCGGGGTCGACGAAACCTTCGACGCCGTAGTACGCACCTGACTGCAGCATGACCTGAACCGCTGCGATGACAGCAACGAGTGCGATGAACGGCGCGACAAGTTTCTCTCCCGCCTCGTACCACGCCGCCTTCACGCGATCACCTGGCAGGCCGAAGATGAACACTGCGATAATGGCCGTGAGGAACAGCCAGAACCCGGGGACGTTGACGAAGCTGATGTCGTTCGTCAGACCAGTTCCGATGATGTCGGCCCAGACGATGACGACGCCGAGTGTGAACTCTCCCAGTCCTGGAATCTCGAATGTGAGGCCGAGTTCGGGGTCCGTGATGACGTCGCTTATCTGGTCGACAGCCCGTGTGACGACGAGCAAAATGACCAGCAGAATGTACGGAGACCACGCCTTCAACAGCGACATATCGTTCCCCTCGACGTTCAGTTCTTCGCCGCCGGGTTCGATGTCACCGACCCAGTGGTCGGCCCACGAGTCACGCTCGGGGAACTCCCACTCGGTTTCGGGAACGAAGTATCCTGCCCGCAACATCGCGACAGTCAGCGTCACACCGACCATCGAACCGATGAGTGACGGGAACTCGGCCGTGATGAACCAGGCCGAAACCCAGTACGGAATCGCAAAGGAGATACCGGCGAACAGACACAGCGGTGCGACCTCGAACGCAGGTTCAAGCGACCGTTCCTCACCGAAGAAGTACACGATCATTCCGACCGCAAACAGCGGCATCATGAAGCCGACGAGGGCGTGGTACGTCGCAGCCCACGCAGCCACGTCATTTGCGTACGCGATTGCCTCTGTGTAGCCGCCCTCGGCGATGGCGTCTGGATAGCGACCGGCAGACATCGGTGCCTCTATACCAACGATTATCGGGGTTCCCACTGCGCCGTAGGTGACAGCGATGATGTGGCCGATGAGCGCGGCAATAACTGCTGCCAGCGCCGGGAACCCGAGTCCGAGCAACAGCGGGGCAACGACCGCCGCAGGCGTTCCGAAGCCTGCCGCCCCCTCGATGAACGTAGTCATGAAAAACGCGAGCAGCACGATCTGGACGCGCCGGTCACCCGAGATGGCGGCGAATCCCTCGTTGATGCGCTGTAAGGCCCCGGCCTGTAACATCGTATACAGCAACACCAGCGCCCCGGCGACGATGAACAGGATTTCGAGCGCCGTCACCACCCCGAATATCGACGATCCGAGCAACCAGTCGACCGGCAGGTCCCAGACGAGAAAGCCGACCGCGATTGCGATTGCCCACGTAATCGGCATCGCGCGGGTTGCTGGCCAGAGTAATCCGACCAGCAGTATGAACGCCACGAGCAACGGCAACGCAGCGGCGAACAGTTCGAGTGCCCCTGCCTGTTCTGCACCCGGAATCGCGGCCTCCTCGTCGACCTGTAACACGACGTTCGTGAGCACCAAAAGGCTGTTCATAGCTCAGTACCTCCCCCTCTGTGTTGATGACTGTCTGTCTCTCTCATTGTTTGATGCGTGTGTCTCTGGCTGTTGGTTATGCACCGACTACTGGAAGTGACTCCTCTGGCTCTCTCGCTGACTCCCCTCTCTGTGATGGGTTGTAGCAATATTCGTGCTATCTTACCGCATACTCCCATCTATAGTTTTCTCTGTTGACTACCGAATATTTAAACATATCGGCACAGTTGTTCACGAAATATGGTTATTGATTCTGAATTCCACAACATAATTTGATAATGAAGTATCTTAACAGCGGAAACCGGTTCAGAGAGTATCTCGTTCTCCTGTACTGGCAGATATTGCTCGAACCGATGTGCAGATAAATGTCACCTGGTAGCACACATCATGAACGAGAGGAATCTGTACACCCGGAGTCTGCAGCAGGATATCAGTGAAGTGGGAGCCGTACTCGGGGAGACAATAACGGCCCAGACGTCACAGACGGCGTTCGACCACATCGAGAGTGTTCGGACGGATTCAATCGCGTACCGGACAGGCGAGTTGGACTCTCGAACACCGATCTGGGAGCGACTTGGCGAGATAGACCCGGAGACGAAAGCCACTGTTGCGCGGGCGTTTACCACGTACTTCGCGATAACGAACCTCGCAGAGGAACGGGAGCGAGTCAGACAGTTACAGGACGCACAGCCAGAACCAATCTCGGACAGCCTCGAAGACGCCGTCGCCCAGCTCGCAGAGGGTGGCGCGGATGCGACAGCCGTTCAACAGGTACTCGAGGACATCCTGATAGAGCCGACGTTCACGGCACATCCGACCGAGGCACGTCGCAAGACAGTCAAGCGGAAACTCTCTGCAGTCGCTCGCTTGCTCACGGAACTCGACGAGCGACGGCTGACGACACGACAGCGTGAGGCGTTGCTCGACCGCCTCGAAGCGCACATCACGACTCTGTGGGCCACTGCGCTGATACGGAACAGACGACCAACCGTGACCGACGAAGCCGCCAACGTCCACTGGTACCTCGAACACGTCCTGTTCGATGTCCTCCCGCACGTCTACGAGGAACTCGACCGGGTGCTGGGAGAACACTTCGAAGCCGACATCGACGTTCCAAAGCTCTACGAGTTTCGCTCCTGGGCAGGCAGCGACAGAGATGGCAACCCCTACGTCACGCCAGAGGTGACTGCGGAGACGCTCGACCGCCAGCGGACGCTCGTTCTCGGGCTGTATCGAGACCGACTCACTCGTCTCGTCGGCGAGTTGAGCCAGGAACGAAGCCATCTGACCGTCGGCCCGGTGTTCGACGAGCGCTTCGACCAGCTCTGTGAGTCCCTCCCGAACACGGCCAGCGATGTCGAATCCACGTACCCTGACGAGCCGTACCGGCAGTTTCTCACGCTGGTGTGTGAACGAATCGAGCGCGTCGGTGACGTCCGTCCGGGTGGCTACCGTCACGTCGAAGCGTTCGTCACCGACCTCGAAGCCGTCGAGAAGAGCCTCCGGGCGAACAACGCTGGGAACGTTGCCGACGAGTACGTCGTGCCGTTGCGCTGGCAGGCACGCACGTTCGGGTTTGTGCTGGCCAGTCTCGACCTGCGCGACCACCGTCAGGAACACATGAGCGCCATCGCCGAAGCGCTCGAAGGCGAGGGAATCGACTACCGGGGAATGGACGAAGACGAACGCGTCGAGTTTCTGACCGACGCCGTCTT
>PUMG01000250.1 GCA_003551265.1 Halovenus sp. | reverse complement strand
TACTCTCCTCTTCGACGAACAGGATGTACAGGAGTCGCCTCCGCTGGGTCGAGGCGAGCGCGCGATAGAGTTCGTCGTCGGACAGTCCGACACCCGTCTCAGCTACCGGCCAGGAGTCCTCGTGCTCCGGTCGCTTCTCGGTTCTCTCCTGAGAATCTGATTTGCCCTGGTCTTTGCTCATAAATATAATTACTAATCGTGGGGAATTATAAGTGTTTACCTGATGTGTGAGAAACATGTCCCAGATCGTCTCATCTTGTGGCTTCGATATATCCGTGGCCAGTTGCGAATGTAGTCTCCATCGAAATCGTTTCACAGGAGGAACCAGCACCGCCCTTATCAACCACCCTCGATACTGAGGATAGCAACCCTTGCGCGGAGAACACCAGCATGAAAGTATGAGCACGTCATCTCAGGAAACGTTCGTCTGCACCGTCTGTGATGGGCAGATACCCGTGACCGAAGCGACGCGGGATGCGCTGTTGAGTCATGGTTGTCCGCGATGCACCGCGAGTGTGAAACCGGATAATTTCATCGACGGCGGTCTCTGAGAGCGAGCAGCACAGTAGCGACGAACGCGAGAGCAACGGCACCCGTCGTGATGGCGAACGCCACGCGATATCCAAACTCGGTGTACGCCACAGTTCCTGCGACGACGTCTCCAGTCCGGTACTGGTCGAGAACGACGCCCATCAGCGCTGGCAGGACCGCGGCACCGAAGAACCCTGCCCCGTTCACAGTTGCGGTGGCGACGCCACTCGCTCCTGCAGGGTAGCGCTCTTTGACTATCGAAAGCGGGAGCATGGTGAACCCGAGTGAGAGCCCGATGAGGAAGTATACCACCGCGACGAGCGAGAGCGGGAGCGTTCCGAACACAGGGATGATACTCAGGATGACCACGAAACCACCGAGACCGAGTGTCATCGGGAGGAGTCGCTGTCCGAGTCGGTCTGAAATCAGTCCAATCAGTGGTGCACCGATGAGCATCCCGACAGAGCCGAGTAGCGTATACCACGACGCTTCAGTAACGCTGAGATCGTACACGACGACCAGATACGGCACACCCCACATCCCGATTATCGTCAGAATGGTGCCGGCGGCAGCAAAGAACACGAGCGACAGGAGCCACTGGTCGAGGTCCGCCAGGAGTTCTCGGAGGTACTGAACGGTTTCAGTGAGGGTGACCGACGGCTGGTCGGGAACGTTCTCTATCGGTTCGAGTCCTGCCTCGGCAGGTGTTTTCCGGGCGAGAGCGAACACCGCAGCACCGCCGAAAAACCCGAACAGAGCGAGCCCGAACACAGTCTGACGCCAGCCGAAGAAATCGACCGCCACAGCGAGTGGAGTGGTGGCAAAGATGGCACCGAGACCGGCGATTCCCGCAGTCAGGCCGGTCATGGTTGCGAACTCATCCACACGGTACCAGTTCGCACAGAAGCGCAGAATGGAGATGAATATGATGGCGCTCCCGAGACCGATGAGCGTCCGTGAGAGGAACGCTCCGAGATAGCCTCCGCTCGCGGAGAATCCGATGGCGCCCAGACTGAGGACAACCGCGCCAGCCGTTCCAGCGTAGCGCGGGCCGTATCTATCGGCCAGAACACCAGATGGAATCTGGACTGCAGCGTAGATGGCGAAAAAAGATGCGTGCAGCGTTCCGAGCTGTGCGGCCGTGATATTGAATGCGGACGTTAGCTCCTCCGAGAGTACGGCTGTCGACAGTCGGTGAATGTTCACGGCCAGAAACACGAGCGCAAGCGCTCCCCAGGCGAGCCATCGTCGGTTGGTTGGGTCACGCAGGAGATTCATGTCCCTCTTTTGGTATCATACGGGCGTTCGTAGGACCCAAATTTCGTGCGCACGAATCAGTCGTCCTCGCTCCGCTCTCCTCTGGGAAGTGCAATCACTGGAACCGGGGCTTTTGTCACGAGTTTGAGTGCAATATCACCAGTGAGCAGTCGTACGAACCGGTTTGCTTCCCGTGCTCGAAAGACGATGGCGGAGGCATCGACAGCATCTGCGGCCTCGAAGAGACCTTCGGAGATGTTCGTATGATACGCTGTGTGCCGGTTCGCTTCTGGGAAGTACTCTCGAACTGCCGCGTACGACTCGTCCGCGACTTCTTGCGAGTATGACACTGGCGTTTTGTCCGGTGCACCGCCTCCTTTTTCGATGACGTGAGCGACTGTTACTTGCCCGGGATCGTACTGCTTGAGAACGCGCGCTGTCTCTCGCGCGTCCTCTTCGTGAGCAACAGCCAGTAGTACGTGTCCGAGCAGGTCGGTGTCCTGTTCCATACTCCTCCCGTTCGCTGGTCGGACAGATAATAGTCCCGGCCTCTATCGGACCTGTACAGAGATTCTCGCTGCGACGTACCGCGAGAAGATTTCTGATGACGTACGAGAATCCCTCTAGACGGAGATTTATGTGTTCAGGGACCCTGAGTGAGGGTATGTCCGTGACGTTCGATTTCGGCGGCAAAGTTGTACTCGTAACTGGTGTCGGTGGCGCGCTCGGAAGCGCCGTCGCCGAGGCGTTTCTCGATGCTGACGCAACTGTCTGTGGTGCCGACATCGTCGACGCCGACAACGAAGACTTCCTGCTCGCGAATCCGGAACAAATCGACTTCTATCAGGGTGATTTCACAGACGAGTCCGTTGTCGAACAGACGGTTTCGAGCATCGTCGAGACGCACGGTCGACTCGACTATCTGGCCAACATCGCCGGGACGTGGCGAGGCGGCAGTCCACTCGACGAAACCGACGAATCCACGTTCGACTTTCTGTTCGACGTAAATCTGAAGTCGATGTTTCTCGCATCGAAACACGCCATTCCGCACGTGCACGAGGAGTCAGGGTGCATCGTTAGCGTCTCTGCGCGCTCGTCACTCGAAGGTGGCGAAGGCGACGGGATTTATCGAGCGACGAAGGCTGGTATCCGGCTGTTGACCGAGACCATCGCAGAGGAGAACGTTGGAGCACTTCGAGCGAACGCAGTCATGCCGAGTGTCATCGACACGCCGATGAATCGCGAGATGATGCCAGATGCTGACCACTCTTCGTGGGTCGACCCCGAAGACATCGCCGAGACGATTCTCGTCCTCTGCAGTGATGCGACCAGCGTGACCAGTGGAGCTGCTGTTCCTGTGTACGGCGAATCCTGATCTCACTCAGATGAATCGGCGTCGAGCAGAGAGGAGACCGTAGACGACCATCCCGCCCAGGAAGAACGCTGATGCGACGGCGGGGTCGATTCCCCATATCTCCGAGCCACCGGTGCTTTCGAGCATCACGAATACCGTCTCGTTCTCCGCTGCTGCGATTTCGGCGGCCGTCTCTGCGTCCTCGAACTCGATTTCGACGGTGCGGTTGTCGACCTCCGTTGTCGTTTCGACTTCGGTCGCGGAAACATCGTACTCTTCGTCGGGTGCTGGTGTCTCTTCAGGAGTGGCTGTCTCGGTAGACTCGGGTGGATCGTCCTGGACCTCGTCACCAACGTCGTCGTCTTCAGTGAGAATCCCTGCACCATCATCCGTGTCATCCGTTGCGTCATCGGTG
>PUMG01000037.1 GCA_003551265.1 Halovenus sp. | reverse complement strand
GACAGCACGAGCGAGGTTCTTTCCGGCGACTTTCGCGGCCTGCCAGGGCGCCTGTGCGTTCGGGGGAGCGGGACCACCACTCTGTTCGATGACCGCGGCGTCCCCGATAGCGAAGACACGTTCGTCGGAGGTCTGGAACGTCTGTCCGGCGGTGAGGCGATAGTTCCGTTCGTCTTTCTCGACAGTCGCGTCCTCGATACACTCGTGACCGGTGATGCCGCCGGTCCAGATGAGTACGTCGTATTGGAGTTCTTCGTCCGTACCAAGGTACACCGTTTGCTCGTCGACTTCGCTGATGAACTCGCCGGTGTGGATGTGGACATCGCGTGCTTCCAGCCGCGAGCGCAACGCGACCTGGATACTGTTGTCGTTGCCGGGGAAAATCTCTTCGAGTCCCTCGACGAGATGGATATCGAGCGGCGCGTCGTGGTGGGCTCGGAACTCGGCCACCTCTCCAGCTGTCTGAATGCCCGACAGCCCTGCCCCGCCGACGAGAACCTGTGCCGGGTCGGTCTGGGTTGCCTCGCGTGCGGCGCGTTCAAGCTCGTCGTGGATGCCCAGTGCGTCGTCGAGTCCTTTGAGTGTATGGGCGTGTTCTCGCAGCCCGCTGATGCCAAAGAACGCGGTTCGTGACCCGAGTCCAACCAGCAGGTAGTCGTAAGACACCTCCCCGTCGTCGAGGTGGACCGTTCGCTCGTCGACGTCGATTCGCTCGACGCGGCCCTGTCGGAACTCGGTACGAGGTGACTTGATTTCCTCGACCGGAATTCGTATCTTCTCTGCAACATCGGGGTTGCTGATACAGCGATGAGACTCGTGTAACACGAGGTGATAATCAGTGTCGGACACCCAGACAATGTGCGCTTCACCATCGAGTTCGTCTTCGAGACTCCGGAGTGTGCCAGCACCCGCGTACCCAGAGCCGAGAACAACGACCTGCTCCGTCATATCGACCGCTCGGGAGTGCGTAGATACAAAGGCTTTGACTCAGACCCGCTTCGACACCCGTTAGCAGACGCCTCGCTGTCGATTCGAGCTACGTCACCGGTGCCTGCATGTCGTCAATTCGAAGCACGAGCGCATTGTCGGTGTCATCTTTCCCTTCGATGGTACCGTCAATCTGGAGCTTCGAGAGTGGAGTGGGACCGACAGTGACGCTGTCGCCCTCGTGAAACCTCGAGATAGGTCCCCGGAGTCGGATTTTGGCCCGACACTCCTCGGGATGATGGACGCTCGTGAGGTCGATTCGCTCGACGTTCGCATCTTCGACGACTGCACCTTCGTGAGAGAGCGGGACGTTCGCGGCCTGGTCGATGTTTTGAATCTGGAGTGCGTCGTACGCCGTCGCCGTCGGTTTGTATCCACCTTTCGGGCCGGGAACACCCTCGACGAGCTGGAGTGCCTTGAGGCTCTGCATCTGGTTGCGAATCGTCCCGGGATTCCGGTCGACCTCTGCGGCAATCTCCTCTCCTTTGACTGCACGCTCTGAGTCTCTGTAGAGGTTGACAAGCTCCTGAAGAATTGTTTGCTGACTCGAGGTCAACTCGATTGAAGACATGGCGCATCATTCGTTGCTTGGTTTATTAAACCCGACGGTGACTCCCATACAGACGAAATTCCCCAGGATTTTCACCTGTCAGTGTCCGTGTCGACAAGCGAATCGTTTTTTTCGGTCGCCCGAGAGCGGGCCGTATGGACAGAACAGTGGAGATTCTCGGCGTGCCGCTCGACCTCGGTGCCGATAGACGCGGTGTCGACATGGGTCCGTCAGCGATTCGATACGGCGGACTCGGCGAGGAACTGGCCGCGGCCGACCAGCCGAACATGGACGGCGGAGACCTGTCGGTTCCCCGGCCGGAAGCGGGCGACCCGGACGTCGGTGGCCAACTCGGTGGAAAAGCCAAGTACGTCCGTGAGATTCGGACGGTCTGTCAGCGTCTCGCCGGGAGAGTCAGCGCAATTTCCGACAGTGGTCGGTTTCCGCTGGTACTCGGCGGAGACCACTCGGTTGCTATCGGGACGGCAAACGGCGTCGCACACGACCGTAAAACCGGTATCCTCTGGGTCGATGCACACGGCGACCTCAACACGCCAGCGTCGACGCCGAGTGGAAACGTCCACGGAATGCCTCTCGCCGCGCTTCTCGGCCGTGGCGTGTTCGAAGCCGAAGAGTGGGCGCACTGTCCGACTATCGAGGAGTCGAACGTGGCGATGGTCGGACTCCGGTCGCTCGATTCGGGGGAGAAAGCGTTCCTCCGCGACAGCGACATCCACACCTACACCATGTCGGACATCGACAAGCGTGGTGTCTCGGAAGTGACACACGAAGCGATCCAGAAAGCCACGAAAGACGTCGACCAGCTGTACGTGAGCTTCGACATGGACGTCCTCGACCCGGACGAGGCACCCGGTGTCGGCACACCCGTCCGGGGCGGCGTTACGTACCGGGAGGCCCACGCCGCGATGGAGATTCTCTACGCCGAGGCAGCCGACATGCTCTGTGCGCTGGACCTCGTCGAGGTGAACCCCATCCTCGACCGGGAGAACCGGACCGCAGAGCTTGCCTGCGAACTCGCCGCGAGTGCGCTCGGAAAACGAGTTCTCACGACTCCATAAAAGCGTCTTTCTTTTCCCGGTAAGAGCGTATTAACTGCCAGTTATGTACCACATACTCTTGAGAGAAATCCACGTCTCGAATGATGATGACACCCAGTGCAAAGCTGCAGTGTGAGCAGTGTGACTCGTGGCTCGACGTCGAGAGCAAGACAGACCACGTCGAGTGTTCGTGTGGGACCCAGTATGCAGTGACGATTACGATGATATCTGGCCCAGTTATCTGACACCAACACCCGTGCCTCGGTAGCTCTGGCTGGTCGACCCGACGGCGTTCCAATCAACACACTTTCGCACAGTGGCCACGAACTCCGCGTATGTTCACCGGCATCGTCGAGGAGACCGGTACCGTACGCACAGTCGAACGAGGCGACGACGGGCTTCGACTGCGCTTTGAGACGACGTTCGATGGTCTCACACAGGGACAGAGCGTGAGTGTGAGCGGAGCCTGTCTGACAGTCGAGGCGTTCGACGAGACCTCGTTCGAGGTGTTTCTTGCAACCGAGACAGTCGAGCGGACGTATCTAGGCGCTCTCGACGTGGGGAACTCGGTCAATCTCGAACGCGCACTGCCAGCCGACGGGAGACTGGACGGTCACTTCGTACAGGGCCACGTCGATGGAACTGCGGAGGTGCTCGACATCCAACAGCTCGGAGACGACTGGCTGTTCACGTTCTCGCTCCCGCCTGCGCTCTCTCGATACGTGGTCGAGAAAGGCTCCATTGCAGTCGACGGCATCAGTCTCACCGTTGCAGCGCACGACGACGATGCGTTCGACGTAGCGATCATCCCTGAAACGTACGAGGTGACAACCCTCTCAGAGAAAGAAGTCGGTGACCCTGTCCACCTCGAAGTCGATGTCGTCGCGAAGTACGTCGAGCGTCTCGTCGACGGCTACCAGTGACTATCGAGTCGGTTGAGAGAAAGACGAACTGCTTTTGCAG
>PUMG01000003.1 GCA_003551265.1 Halovenus sp. | reverse complement strand
TCGTGCGCCCCGGGCGCCTCACCCACGAACAGGAGGTCTGCGTCCGTCGGCCCGACGCCGCTGACGATTCGACTCCGTGAATCCACCAGCGCAGGACAGCGTTCACAGCCCGTCACGTCGATCGTCTCAGCGTTCCAGCAGTCGGGAACCGGCGTCTCGTCCTCGTCCATACCTGTCGGCAGGGCGGCCTCGACTATATGTGCTGTCGTCCGGGTTCGAGAGTTGTCCGAGTACAGCGGAACAAGCGTTACATCGTCTCGCGTCGATGTTTCGGTATGCACGTTTTGATTCCGTTCGAGGTGGCACCCGTCAGCGAGCGTGCCGTCAGAACTGCACTCGAGTTCCTCACCGGGAACGAGGACGTACACGTCACTGCGATTCACGTGAGCGACCGCGAAGAGACGCCAGCACAACTGGCCGCCAGCGAGATCGAATCGATGGGCGAGAACTACGGCGTCGCTGTCGAGGCGAGTATCGAACTCGTCGAGCGCAGTCCTGAATCGAAAGCCACCGTCCGTAAAGCGATCACTGACCTTGTCGAGGCGAATGACTTCGACCTCGTCGTCGTCGGCTACGAGGATAAGTCGGTGTTCTCACGGGTATTCCGGAGCGACACGGCCGAGCGACTGCTGAAGATGCACGACATCCCCGTGTTGCTCGTGCCGTAGCGGGTATCGAATGGGACTCGCTCCCACTGGCTGTCGATTTCAACTACGTCGTCGGAACGAATCCACGCTCCGTGCGGCCAGCCGTGCAACCCGGAGCGGCTCTGGCCGCCCACCCTCCGGTGTGAACGCACGGACGACGTCGGTCGCCTCGGACGTGTCGAGACCGACGGCCCGGACGTACACCGTTTCGTCTCCGATAGTGACCCGCCGTCGGACTGGTTGTGTGCGATACGTCTCCAGCCGTCGGTCCGCCTCCTCACCCTCGAACGCGTCCCGAATCGCCGCCTCGAGTCCAGCACTCTCCTCGAATGTGACTGATAGGATAGGGGTGTCTGTCAGGTCGTACAGACGAGGGAGGTCCACGATGTTGAACCACGCTGGTGCGATACCCGAAACCATCAGGTAGCGAATATCCTCCCGTGCGAGATCGGAAAAGAGCGATGCAATCGAGTCGGTCGAGTCGGTCCCGCCAACGGTACACGTGTTGAAGCAAAAGCCATCGACGACACGACTCGCGCGGACGACAACACCCGCGAGTGTGCTCACGTCACCACGGTAGGACTCGGCCACGCCGAGCGCACGAACCCCTGCTTTCACTCTTTCATCTCTTCGAGTCTGTCGAGCAGTTCGTCGTTCGATGCGGTGAACTCGAATTCGACGCTGCCGTCGTGTTCACTCTCACCGACTGTCGTGCCGGTTTCGTCCAGATCAGTATCGAGTTCCTGTTTCTCCTGTTCGGATTCGTCGTAACTCCCGAACCCCATACGTTCGAGAGTTAGTGACTCAGACTCAAAAATCACTCGCCACTCAGAACGCTCTCCGAATTGAGTGACAGCCGAGTACAGTGAGTTCTTGTTCCACCTCGTCGAACACGCGGATATGCTGACAGCGATGTCAGAGCCACTGTTCGCAACGCCGCTCGTCGTCCTTGCCGTCGCCGGGTTGCTCTCGATGGCGGTCACAGGGCTGGCTCTACTCTGGAGTCGCCGGGTTTCGAACTGGCATCAGGTGACACCCCAGTACGGTGTCGTCTACGCGGCGATGTGTCTCACCACGTTTGTCCTCCCTCGCCTCGTCGTCGATGCTGGAAGTGCTGATTCGCTTCCCTCGCTGTCCGAGATTCCCGAAGTTCTCGTGACCGTCGGTGGGCCGGTGGCGTTTCAGGGCGCGTTCGCCGTCTACCTGTTCGTCGAAACGGGTGTGCGAAGTTCGCTGCTCGCGCTGTTCGTTGTGACGACCGGCCTGCTCTATACCCTTCTGCTCACGGGTGGAGAGACAACCGCACTCGTTGCCACCCCACAACTCGTCGGAGTCGGGAGCGTTCTGATTCTGGGTGTCGTTGCACTCGAAACCGGGGTGCGGCGACTGACGTAACTCAAACGTTCAAGCCACTGGCAAGCGTTGCCCTGCGTATGGAGGTCATCAACGTCACGGAAGACGCCGACGTGTTCACGTGTAACGCATTTCTCGCCCTCGGGGAGCGGACGACGCTGGTCGACGCTGGTCAAATGAGTGGAGTTGTGGACGTCGTCAGCGACTACACTGACAGCCTCGATGCAGTCGTCATCACACATCAACACGGCGACCACGTCGGGGAACTCGATTCCGTTCTCGCGGCGTTCGACCCCGACTGTTACGCCTACGACGAGCATCCCGCCCGGACGCACGCACTCGAAGACGGCATGGAGTTGCACGTCGGGGACGAGACGTGTGCAGTCGTCCACACACCGGGACACGCCGACGACCACGTCTCGCTGGTCGGCACGACATCGCTGTTTTCAGGTGACGTCGTCGTGTACAACGATGGTGCGTTCGACGACGGAAGCTTCGGTCGGACAGACTATCCCGGCCAGTCCCGCGAGCGCCTCATCCAGAGCATCGAAACGTTGCTCGAACGCCTGCCCGAGACCGTCGAGGCGATGTATGCAGGACATGGAGATGTCTATACGGGGGATGTTCACGCTGTCGTCGAGCGTGCGCTCGAACGGGCGAAGCGACGCGAGCCAAAGTACCCGGAGGAATGAACACGACCGTCAGCCGGGACGCCTGTCGCGTCCTGAGAGAGGTGGTGGGTGGAAGCAGCTACGGCTGACAGCGTGAGGAGCGACACCCGGACGAGGGGGCATCCGGCGCGTGCTCACTGTTTCGTGTCACTCCCGGGATGCACTGCCACTGGAACCAGGTGAACGGATAGCTGGCAAGTCTGTGTGTGACCGTTGCAACCGCTCGCACGAACGGTGCGAACAGTGGGCCGCCAGCCACTCTGTGAGTGCTGGCGGTTGCGTGTTTCTGTGGTCGGACAGTCACGGTTGCATCACAGACCGGACACGCGAGCCGTTCACCTGCCTGTGTTACCTGTCTGTGCCAGTCGCCGTCGACTGGACTCTCGTGCCAGCACGCCGGGCAGAACAGCACTGGCTTCCGGCGGCGGCGAGAGTCTGGACGGGACGTGGCAGTGACCGGTGGCATGCACCCGAGTGTAGGCCCTGAATGAACATAAGGATGGCGGACAATGGTGTCTGATGGTCCTTAATGTATTCCACAGACATTATTGATAATAGAGAACCAGGTACACAGTGTTATCACTACCGGTACCGTCGGTCAGACGTTCCTGAGGCCCACGAACCCTCATCAACCGAAATGTGGAGAGGGGGCACGTTCTCCTGAATTGACGGGAAAACCTCGCAGGATTTTGATTCGTCAGTCTCAGGCGCTCCGTCGCTCTCGTGCTTTCGGTCGGAGGTTGCCGTACCCACACTTTCGGCAGGTGTCGGCGCGCTCGGGGTTGCGGGCGTTACAGCGCATACAGATCTGGACGGTGAAGAGGCGGTCTTCTGCCTTTTCGAACGAAGCCATACCCGCGATTGTCGGTCGGACGATTAAGTGTTTCCGAATTCAGGTTCCTCGTCTTCTTTCTCACGCTGGACGACGATGACTGGTCCCAGAAACTGTTCTGCAACGTCGTCAGCAGCCATGCCGAAGACGAACGTCACGAGTGAGGTCGAGGACTCGCCCATGACGACCGCGTCGTACTCGGTTGCGGCCTCGACAATCGCATCTCGCGGCTGTTGCTTTCGTTCGATACGGATGTCGATAGCAGTCTCACGCATACCGAGTTCGACAAGTCGGTCGGCGACGCTGTCGAGCAGAATCTCGGCGTCTTCGTCTGTGGCACTCTCGCCAACGAGGTGATACAGCGTCACGCCCACGTCAGTGTCGGCAAACAGGCCAGCGACCACACGCGCAATACGGTCGACACCGACCGTCCCCCGGATAGCGACGAGAACGTTCTCTGGCGGAGCGGTGGCGTTGGGAACGAGCACCGCCAGAGAGTCGTGTTCCCGTATCTTCCGGTCGAACGTCTGCTGTTTGTCCTGAGTGAACACGAGGTCGGATTCGACCGTCGCACCAGCAGCTTCGAACATCGACCTGAACTTCGAGAGTCGCTCGTTTGCGCGCTCTTCGAACTGCATCCGTGCCTGTCCTGGGGCAGTCTGTTCGGGAAGGACGTGATAGCCCAGCACGACGACGTGAGCGTTTGCGAGCAGTTCGGGCGTCCCTTCGGGCACTCCCTCTCCTTCGAGGACGCGAACCGGCACCAGTATCGTTGGTCTGTCTGTCATTGTCTGAGTTCACCTGTGTTCGTCCGCATCAGAAATCCCCCTTCAGTTCGACGTCACCCGCGTAGTAGCGATACCAGCCGTAGGAGACCGCCATCACGACGATACCCACGACGATGGAACTCGGCTGCATGAACGCGATTAATCCGAAACTCGCGAGTGCACCGAGAGCCGGTAACACCGGATATCCTGGCATGTGATACGTTGGCTCGTACCATGAGGGTTGTCGTCGCCGAAGGACGATAAGTGCCACGCAGATAAGCCCGTACATGATGAGGTGGAGGAACGAGGCGACCTCGGCGAGCAACTCGACCTGTCCGGTCGCCACGAGCACGAAAATCGGCCCGCCAGCGGCAACCAGCGCGATGTGTGGCGTCCCGTATTTGAGGTTTATCTCGCTCGCTTTCTGTGGAATCAGCGCGTCACGGCTCAGCGCGTACACCGTCCGGGAAGCGCTCAGGATGGAGGCGTTCGCGCTCGAAAACGTCGCCAGCAGTCCAGCGAACAGGATAGCAACAGCACCCGGCAGGCCGACGAAGTCGCGGGCGACCTCGACCATCGCGGTTTCACCAAAGTCCTCCAGTTGTCCTGCGCCGAACGCGCTCGTGGCGACGAAGATAGTCACGACGTAGAAGATGGTAACGATGATGACCGACCCGACCATCGCCAGCGGCAGATTCCTGCTGGGTCGTTTGATGTCCCCGGCGACCGTTGCGACCTGTGCGAAGCCGAGATACGACGTGAACACGAGCGCTGCGGTCTGTACAACAGGCAGAAAGCCCTCGGGGAAGAACGTCTCGGGAGTCGATTCGCGCCCGAACACCCCGAGTGCATCCAGTGACCCATACGAGAGAAACGCGGTCAGAATAACGAGCAAGAGGACGACGACAGCGTTCTGTATCTTCGTGGTGTTCTCGGTCCCCGCAATCGAAAGCGCGGTCAGTGCGACTGCGAACGCCAGCCCGAGCGGGATGACCGGCGAGACCGCAAGCTCAATCCCCACCTCGTCGAGGACGGCCGTCGCGTAGTGACCGAGTCCGACCAGATAGAACGCCGATGCGAACACCAGCCCCATCCACAGCCCGAGACCGACGATGGCTCCGTAGGCAGTCCCCATGCTGCGCGAGATGAAGTAGTACCCGCCGCCGCTTCGGGGCATCGCGGTGGCGAGTTCCGAGGCTGGCAGGGCCACGAGCAACGCGATGACGCCGCCGATGGCGAACGAGATGGTCGCTGCCGGGCCAGCATTGCCCGCTGCCAGCCCCGGAAAGACGAAAATCCCTGCGCCGATCATCGTCCCGATACCGATAGCCAGTCCACCGACGAGACCGATCGTCCGTTCGAGTTCGGCGTCCTCGTGAACGGTCGTCTCCTCGGTGACGCTAGCCGGTTCGGTGGCAGGCGTTTCTCCAGCGACGTTCTTCCCGCCCGTCGTGACGTCGAGATCCTTTTCTGACATCGAGTATCAGGAGCCTGTCGCTGACTCTACCGGATAGTTCACGCATAGATACTTGATAATTGCCGTTCGTTCTCGCAAGAAATCACGTTCTCACTGCTGGTAGGCCTGTCCTTTTCGACCGCTCATCTGTTCGGGCACGAGTGCAACGTGGTGGACACCCGTCATCGGGTCCGAGGGCGGGAAAATCGTCGGGAACCACGCGTTGTCGTCGAGTATCTCGTCCATGTACTCGATTTCTTCCTCTGGCACGTCCGTTATCTCGCCTCTCACGACGACGCTCTTCCAGTCGAACCGTGTCGCGACTGCGTATACTGTCAGCGACGCCACGTCGGTCGTTTCGACGAACCCCATCTTCTCACTGTCGTTGCCGAATTCGAGCAGCGACATATACAGTTTCTCACCGTCGTATCCGAACGAGATTGGAACGCCGTACATCTCCCTCCTGTTCCCCAGTGAGAGCGTCCCATGTCCCTGTTCGTACAGGAACTCGTCTATCTCCTCGTCGCTCATCTCGATACCGCTCAGTTGTTGGCCACCGTTGTCTGTCATGACGGTATAGTGTTCTCGAACCAGTATAATGATTGTTCGGACGATTCCAGAGATGTGAGAATCACTGACACACTGTGAAGCCACTTCCTCCGAGTAACCCACACCATCACTCTATTTGTCCTCGTACACCAAGACGGAGTCATGGCTGGAGTCGACGCTAACGTCAGAGAGCATATCGAGTCAGACCCGTTCTGTGAGACGCTGGGAATCGAACTCGTGGCGCTCGAACCGGGCCACTCACAGACGGAGTTGACCATCACCGAGTCGTTGCTCAACTTCCACGGGACGCCACACGGTGGCGCAATCTATTCGCTCGCCGACGCCGCCTTCGCGGCCGCTTCGAACTCGCACGGCCAGACCGCGGTGGCGCTGGAGACGAACATCTCGTATCTGGAGGCGGTCGAAACCGGCGAGACGCTCACTGCGACTGCAACAGAGACACACGACGGGGGCCGAACCGCCGAGTACGAAATCGAAGTGACCGACGAGAGTGATTCCCGAATAGCGACGTTCAGAGGGCGAGTGTACCGCCTGCGGTGAACTCCGCCTCACGCTCGTGGACCAACATCACTCTCAGCGGTGGTCGTAGACACGCTTGACTTTCCCGACCTCGGTCCGCTCGATAGCACCGGGTTCGACGATTTCGAGCGAGTCAGGCGTGAACGCGAGAACGGCGTCGAGGCGGTCGAAGACGACATCCTGTAGTTCGTCGCGGTCGCGCTGTGCGTCTTCGTCCTGTTCGACCGTGAGTTCGATGACGTCGAGGTTGTTTCGCTCGTAGAGGTCGATGCGGTAGTACGGCGCGACGTCGTCGATTTCGAGGATGACGTCTTCTATCTGGCTTGGATAGAGGTTGATACCGCGGACGATGAGCAGGTCGTCGGCCCGGCCGGTGACGTTGTCCATGCGCACGATTGTCCGTCCACACTCACACTGGTCGTAGTTCAGTGTGGTCATGTCTCCGGTCCGATAGCGCAACACCGGCAGCGCGTCTTTGCTCAATGTGGTGATGACGAGTTCGCCCTCCTGGCCCTCTTCGACCGGTTCGCCGGTGTCGGGATTGACGACCTCGGGGTAGAAGCGGTCCTCCCAGAGGTGGAGTCCGTCCTGTGCCTCGTGGCACTCGATGGCGACGCCAGGACCGACGATCTCCGAGAGTCCGTAGAGGTCGATACCGGTGACGTCGAGACGGCGCTCGATCTCCTCGCGCATCGGCTCGGTGCAGGGTTCGGCTCCGAAAATAACCGTCGACACCGGGAGGTCACGCGGGTCGTGGCCCAGTTGCTCGGCTTTCTCGGCGATGTACAGCGAGTACGACGGCGTGCACGCGAGCACATCAGAGCCGAGGTCGACCATCATCTCGATCTGCTTTTCGGTCTGGCCGCCCCCGATTGGAAGCAACGCAGCCCCGAGCGTCTCGGCACCCTGCTGGAGACCCGCCCCTCCAGTGAACAGTCCGTAGCCGTAGGCGTTCTGAACCAGATGGTCTGGCTCGACGCCGGCACACGCGAGCGAGCGCGCCATCGCCTCGCTCCAGACTGCGAGGTCGTCCTCGGTGTAGGCGACGATTTTCGGCTTGCCAGTCGTTCCAGAAGAGGCGTGAATACGTCGCACCTCGCTGTGGTCGACGGCGAACAGTCCGTCAGGATACTGGTCGCGAAAGTCCTCTTTCCTCGTCGTCGGAAGCTTCGTCACGTCCGCGACGCTCTCGATGTCTGCCGGTTCCACCCCAAGCTCGTCCATCTGCTCTCGATAGAACTCGACGTTCGCATAGGCGTTTCTCACAGTCTCCTGAAGGCGTTCGTTCTGCACTGCTCGTATCTCCGAACGGTCTGCCGTCTCTATCTCGGTGTACGCCATGAGTTACTGTGACGTTTCGTCACAACCCATAAAAATGATTGTGATGGACTGATGGGAGAATGTCGTCGCCGCTGTCATCTGCTCCATCATCGTCGGGGCTGTCGTCTGCCCCATCGTCGTCAGGGCTGTCGTCTGCCCCGTCGTCGTCAGGGCTGTCATCTCCTCCATCGTCGCCCGGCAGATCGTCGCCGATGTCGTCTGCTCCATCGTCGTCGTTACCGTTGTCGTTTTCGAGGTCCAGCCACCAGTCGGTATCGGTGATATCGATTTTTGCGCTGATCGATTCGAGCTCACTCTGTGCAATTTCTAGCGGTGCAGTTCCACACTCTTCGAGTTCCATGTCGTTCTCCTGGTCATCGACGAAAATTGACGTGGTGAGGAAGAACTCACACGCGACCCCGCTTTCTTCCTGTGGAATCGTCACCTCGCTCCCGCCAACTTCGAGCGCGAGTTTTCCGGCGATTTCGACGTCGCTCTGTTCGTCGCGGTCGACGTGCGTGGCGAACCATTCAGGGACGTTCTCGTTGTCCATCTCGATTCGGAACGTTCGCTCTTCAGTTTCTCCGGGCGCTATCAGCGCGTCGTCGCCGACGTCGAGTACCTCGACTTCACCTGCATTCCAGTCGGCAACCTGTATCTCGTTCATCTCGACGTATCCGGTGAACGCGGGGGTTGGAATCGGATAGACGTTGGGGTTGTGTATATCCATACTGACGAGAATCTCGGTCTGTGCTTCGGTCACCTCACCCCACTCCGTGTTCACCGACTCGACGTCGACGGTCGGCTCGATTGCCGTTCCGTCGGGTGCTCGAAGGTCGGCATCTGTCCCGCTGTAGCTTCCCTCGAACTCGGAGAAGCCACGGTCGAGCGCTTCCTCGATTGCGGTGTCGACGCTGTCCTCGTAGCTCCCCGAGGGTGAGCCTGAGATGGGTCCGACCGAGGCGTCTGCGGTTGCGTCCACCCGCACCTCGCTCACCTCGTCGTTCGCCAGGTGGCTGTACCACCACGAGGCAATCCGGTCGTAGAACAGGTCTGTCCGGAACTCGTGGCTGCTACTCCCTGACGGCATCTCCAGGTTTGTCCCATCACCTTCGGCGAGGTGAACCTCCTGTAACTCGATGTCGTAGCTGACGTTTGCCTCACCGCCCAGACCGAACGGGTTGGGGTTGTTCAACCCGACTGTCGTGATGACCTCGATTCGCTCGTCGTCGACCTCACCCCACTCGTTGTTCTCGACGCCGGCACCCGGTACGCCCAGAACACCCACCGCAAACAGCAAAGCAACCACCGCTAACAGGGCGACGAGGGCGACGCCGGCTATCTTTCCGGCGCGTTTTCGGTTCATTGCCCGCACAAAGTGGTCACCCGGTAAAATCTTTTGGTAGGTATCGTGGATGTTCGAGAGCAGTTGCAGGCGGTCAACTGCCTCGGGGTCCAGCCCCGTGGCATCCGCCTTGATTCTTCTGTGAAAATATCAGATTTTTTTGTCTGTCAGTGTCAGCAGTGGTTTACTCTCACCGTAGACGGCCAGCACGACTGCCGTCACGTACTGTCCGGATTCGGCTTCTGTGTCGACGATTTTCGTCTCGACGTCGGGTTCGATGTCTCGAAGCCGACAGCCGTGTTCGATGCCCAGCTGGAGGCGCTCGCTGACCACCTCGCGGTCGGGGTGTTCAACCTCGTAGAAGATGCCCGAGCTGTCGTCCGTTCGGGTCCACGCAACCCCTGCCGCAGCAGCTGTTCCAGGAGAGCTGGTCTGTCTCGCCATGACAACATCGATGGCGTTCCCGGTCGGTCCGAGGTCTGGAGCAGTGTCGACGACTTCGAGCGGCACGTCGGCTGGAATCACCGAAGAGAGCGTCCGGAGATTGTACTGGTGGACGTTCGCTGCCGCGAGCGCCGAGTCGAACGACGCCTTCGCGGTGTCGCCGGTGCCCGTCCCCCAGACGATGCGAATCATGTTCGATGTGCTGTCGTCCAGCGGTATGAGGGTGGCGATTGTGCTACCTCGACGATGAACTCCCTCGATCACGGGAACGTCGACGGACACAACATTGACGACGTTGGCCGACTCGGTGGCTCTCGTTGTGGGAGTGTCACTCTGGCAGTATCATCTGAACGCAGCAAAACTCGACTGCAGCGCCCGGTCAGTGTCTCCGTCCGTGAGTTCGTAGCCGACGAGGTCACGCAGGTCGACCGCGTACGTGCTCCCGCCGAGTTCGAGGACCAGAACTCGTCCTTTCGTTCCTCGCACGGTGCCAGTCGCAACCGTCTCGGCCATCGGGCGTTCGTCGAGGTCGAGTCCGTACTCGAAGCTGAACGTGTCGAGCGGGTCGAACCCGGCGAGCAAACTCTCCCACGCGGCGTCGTCGACACTCCGGTGAAGCCCACGAATCTTCGTCGGAACGCGGACCCGGTCACCGATGTCGGTCGCAATGTCCGCTTCGATCTGTCTCGCGATACGGCCGTCCTCGACCGTTCGGAGGTGGGCCGCCCGGTCTGCACCCTGTTCACGGAGGCGGGTCTCCAGCCGCCACGAGCGCGTCACACCCACTTTGAACGTCGCCGGAGCGAACGCAGCGAGGTAGACGGCATGCGCTTCGTGACACGTCGGGAGCGGCATCTCGCACTCACCAGTACACAGCGCACAGGCCCACCGGAAGGTGTGGCGGTCACAGTACGGCGCTGACTCACTGGAACAGGCTGTGTGAGTCTCGTCCTCAACGACGCCAGCACAGTGACGCTCACCGAGGCGGTACGAGAGTGCAACGCCGGGAGCGAGCGGTTCGCGTCTAACGGTACCGTCGCTGGCGACCAACAGTGTGGCGGGAACGGAGTTACTGAGTTCAGTCGTCTCGTAGCCGACAACTTGCACGACACACCGTAGTCCGTCCGGGCACAAAGCTTACTCGCTCTGGCACGTTGATACCGGACGGATACTTTTGTATGTCATCCCGGATACTGTCGGGTATGTACGTCGTCACGACAGAAACGATTCCCGGAGAGGAAATCGAGGAAGCACTCGGCATCGCCCGTGGAAACACGGTGGAGGCCCGGAATGTCGGCCGTGACATCACACAGAGCATCCGCAACCTCGCAGGCGGCGAGTTGAAGGCCTACTCCGAGTTGCTGACGAAAGCCCGCGACGAGGCGCTCGAACGGATGGTCGTCGACGCCCGCGAGATGGACGCCGACGCCGTCGTCAACGTCCGGCTCGAAAGCTCACAGATTGCGAGTAGCGGTTCGGAGGTCATCGCGTACGGGACGGCCGTTCGACTGGCGTGATGTGTCAGCTCTGATGGTCGAACAACAGGACCCTGCCCACGTAGGAGTCAAAGCCGGACGCGTGGTCGGGCTGTTGACGGCCGTACTCGTCGTCGTGAGCCTGCTCCGCGTCCAGGACGACTTCGTCGGTCGGCTGGAAACGGTCGTCCAGCTCGCTGGCATCGACTCCAGTCTCTCGGTTTCGGTGTACTTCTACCTGTCCCTCGGCGGTGCGGCGCTCGGACGGTACGTACTCTGTTACATTATCGGGTCGCTCATCGGCGTTGTCTACGACTGGCTCGACAGACCGTCCGTCGTGGTCCTCGCAGGACTCGTCCTCGTTGTCGGTCTCATCGACGGGTTCGTCGTGGGCCTGGACACGCGAAGCACTGCCACTGCCCTGACGTACGTATTCGCCTGGCTCTGTTACATCCCGGTGTTCGTCTGGCTGTTCGACGACGACGCACCCGAACAGGAGACGCTGCGACTCGGTGAACTGTAACGGCTCACGAGCCTCCGTATCAGTCAGTTTTTTGCGCTGGTCTCACAACCAGGTGGCATGGAGCGAATCGAGGCGGCAGATTTTCACGACATCGTGCAGGTAGAAGACCCACAGGTTTCGCCCGAGGGCGACTCCGTCGCGTTTGTCCGGAAGGTTCCCGAAGACGAAGAGTCCTACGCGGCGACTATCTACCTCGCGGCGACAGGTGGCGAGGAACTCCGGCGATTCACCATCGAGGAGGGCGTCGACAGTCAGCCCCGGTGGAGTCCGAGCGGTGACCGCCTTGCGTTCGTCTCGACGCGCGGAGCGGACGACGACCGCCCACAGCTGTGGGTCGTCCCCACCGCTGGCGGCGAGGCACGACAGGTCACGAACGTCGCTGGCGGCGTCCGCGACATCGAGTGGTCGCCCGACGGCACACAGATCGCGTTCGTTCAGGGTGCAAGTGAGGAGGACCGAGAAGAAGAGCGTGACATCGAAGTTCCCGAGGAGTTCGAACCGGAGACACCGGACCCTCGCGTCATCGACCGGACGGTGTATCGCTCGATGCAGCGATACTTCGACGGCACGCGAAGCCACGTCTACACTGTCACACTTGGTGGGGACCGGCCTGACGACGAGGACGAGACCGAGCGTCTCACCGACGGTGACTGGGACTACGCCAGTCCGACGTGGGGTGACGAGACGACGCTGTATTACACGAAAAGCGTCGGTGACCCGGACCCCGACGACTCCTACGAGTACGAGATTATCGCCCACGACCTCGATACCGACGAAACGGAGACGCTGCACACCACGACCGGGTGGGGGCAGGGACTGGCGGCGACTGCGGACGGTCGTATTGCACATCTGTTCACCGACGAAGACCAGGCGTCGCTCCAGCAGACCGAGTTGAAGGTGCTCGACGCCGAGACGGGCGAGGTTGCCCATCCGACCGCGAATCTCGACCGAACGCTCGGGTATGCCGCCGCTCCCCAGTGGGGTCCCGACGAGGAGACGCTGTTCTTCACGACGCCCGACGAAGGCGCAACGGCGCTCTGGCGTGTCGATTGGGATGGTGATGAGCCGACGCGCGTGCTGCGCGACGACTGGAGCAGCATCGACGCGGCCCACATCGGCGACGACCTCGTTGCGTTCGTCCGAAGCGAGTGGGACCACCCTGGCGACCTGTTCGTCTCGACACTCGGCGGGGCCGAGGAACACCGACTGACCCGTCTCAACGCGGAGTTGCTCGACGACCGTGCGGTTTCACAGCCCGAAGAACTCATCTACACCAACGACGGCGTCGAGTTGCAGGGGTGGCTGCTGACACCACCTGATTTCGATGCCGACGAACAGTACCCGTTCGTCGTCGAGGTCCACGGCGGTCCTCACGGCATGTGGACGACCAGCGGGACGATGTGGCACGAGTTCCAGACGCTGGCCGCCCGTGGCTACGTCGTCTTCTGGTCGAACCCTCGCGGGTCGGCGGGCTACGGCGAGGAGTTCATGGCGGCTATCGAGCGTGAGTGGGGCGACGTGACCATGAGCGACGTCATGGCTGGTGTCGAGGAAGTCACCGAGCGAGCGTACGTCGACGAGACGCAGGCGTTTCTGACCGGCGGGAGTTTCGGCGGGTTCATGACCGGATGGATGGTTGGCCAGACCGACTTCTTCGAGGCTGCGGTGTCTCAGCGTGGCGTCTACGACCTCACTGGCTTTTACGGCTCGACAGACATGGCGTACACCCTCGTCGAGGGCGATTTCGATACGACACCGTGGGAAGAACCAGAGTTCCTCTGGGAGCAGTCACCGACGGGGCACGCCCACAAGGTCGAGACACCGACGCTCGTCCTCCACAGCGACGACGACTACCGGACGCCCGCCTGTACCGCAGAGCTGTTCTACCGCATCCTCTGCAAACACGACGTCGACACGCGCTTCGTCCGCTATCCCGAGGAGGGACACGAACTCTCTCGAAGTGGGCAACCCGGCCACATCGTCGACCGCATCGAACGCATCGCTCGCTGGTTCGACGGCTACTCGGAGTATCACGACGTCCCGCGAGCGCTCGACCGCGACGACGACGCCGACTTGAGCGCGGGTGAAGAGGATGAGGAAAACGAGGGCGAGGACGAAGACGAAGATAGCAAGTGACTGAACGAATCGGCAACTCCTCGCGCTACTGACGGCCAGAAGCTGTCCGGAGTTGTCCTGTCAGCTCACCCCTCCCCCTTCTGTTTCCGAGCTACTCGCTGTCTTGCACACTGGGCAGTGAGGATTGATACGTTTGTTGAACGTCCGTCCACAGTTGCAGCAGTCTCGAAGCGGCCCCCCGTTTCGACCCATTATCACACGAACGAGAACAAGCAGTAATAAAACTTGCCATTCAATTGAACTGAAGCGTCTCGAATCACCGCTACTCGATTAGTTCACACGCTGCCTGTCTGACGGCATCGTCGCTCGACTGTGACGACTCCCAGCCGAGTCCGGCGAGTTTCTCGACAGACAGTCGCATTCGTGGGACATCGCCGGTCCAGCCACGCTCGCCACCCGTGTATTCGTACGTCGGCTCCAGGCCGAGTTCCTCGCTCACGATGGCCGCGATTCTGTCGACCGACGTGGTCGTCCGCGTGCCGAGGTTGAGCACATTCAGGTCGTCGTCGGCCTCACGGACGACGAAACACATCGCGTCGAGACACTCGCTAACGTGCATGTACGACTTCTCCTGTCTGCCGTCGCCGAGAATAACCAGTCTGTCGGGATTCTCGCGGAGCTTGTCGATGAAATCGGGGATGACGGCACCCCGGAGACGCGGACCGACGACGTTGGCGAAGCGAAACACCCACGCCTGGATTCCGTGGCTGTGGGCGTACGTCGAAACCAGCCCTTCTTCGGCGAGTTTGCTCGCACCGTAGGGACTGATCGGCTCCAGTGGTGCGAAATCCTCCGGTGTCGGCCGAGGAGCCTCGCCGTACACTGTGGAAGAGGAGGTGTAGATGAGTCGGCCGACGTCGGTCTCGTCCATCCGTTCGAGAACGTTGTACGTCATTGCGGTGTTGTCCTCGAACTGTCTCCGGGGGTGGTCAGTGTTGACGGCTTTTGCGGCGGCGAAGTGAAACACTGCGTCGGTGTCGGGCGTGATGGCGTCGGCAACGACAGCAGGTTCGGTCAGGTCACCCTCATAGAAGGTTGCCTGCTCCGGGACAAACTCCCGTTTTCCGTTCGAGCAGTCGTCGACGACGAACACGTCGTTGTCTGTTGTGAGGCGGTCTGCGAGGTGTGAACCGACGAATCCTGCCCCGCCAGTGACGACCAGTCGCTTTCCGCTGAGGTCCATACGCCTGTCTCTGGACGTATGCAAATGTGTGTTTTGGACTGTCTGTCGCCGACGTACTGGTACACACGAAGGAATTTATCCTCCTGATATGTTAGCCCATACGAAGGAAAAAAGACGAATCGCGATGCCTTTTGACCCCCACGTTCAAGCGCCAACATGGAGCAACCAGACGTTAGCGAGTTGACGCCGCCGCAGCGGACACTGATGGGACCGGGACCGAGCGACGTACACCCACGCGT
>PUMG01000255.1 GCA_003551265.1 Halovenus sp. | reverse complement strand
GCTGTCCATCTCGTAGATGTTCTGCCCATCGAATCGGGTCTCCCCACCAGTTGGGTCCTGGAGTCGAAGCAACGTCTCGCCGGTCGTTGATTTGCCACATCCCGACTCACCGACCAGTCCGAGCGTCTCACCACGGGTGATGTCGAAGCTGAGACCGTCGACAGCTTTGACCGCGACAGGCTCGTCACCGAGGAGGCGGTCGAGGAGACTGTCCTGTTCGTAGAAGTACTTGGTGAGGTTTCGCACTTCGACCAGCGCATCAGTCATCTTCGCTCACCTCGCCTGGAGATGCGCCCGCCGAGTCGCCCCTGTCAGTGACTCGTGCACCCGCGCTTTCGAAGTACTCCTCTGAGAGCGCCTGTGTCTCGTCGTACGGATGGTCGGCGAGGTAGCACTTCGCGACGTGTTCTTCGCCACCGGGACCGTCGAAATCCGGTGGCTTCTCCAGACACTCCTGCATTGCCCGGGGGCAGCGATCAGCGAAGTAACAGCCATCACCCATCTCGACATCGATGAGACTCGGAACGTTTCCACCGATCGGCTGGAGTCGGCCACCCACGTCGTCGAGATTCGGTATCGACCCCAGCAGGCCCTCAGTGTATGGGTGGACGTGGTTCTCGAACACGTCTTCGAGCCTTCCCTGCTCGACAATCTCGCCCGCGTACATCACACCAACGCGGTCACACATCCGGGCAACGACTCCGAGGTTGTGTGTGATGAGGATGATTGTCATGCCCGTTTCTTCCTGGAGGTCGGCGAGGATGTCGAGTACCTGTGCCTGGATGGTTACGTCGAGCGCCGTCGTCGGTTCGTCGGCGATGAGCACGTCGGGTTCTCCTGCGAGCGCCTGGGCGATCATCGCGCGCTGGAGCATCCCTCCAGAGTACTGGTGTGGGTACTCGTCGGCGCGTTTGACCGGGTCCGGAATACCGACCATCTCCAGCAACTCGACCGCACGCTCTCTGCTCGAATTGGTGACGAACTTCCGGGAAGGAAGCACTGCAGAAGCGAGATACGACGAGAACGAGTACTCCACACCTCGTGTTTTCGCTCGTGTCGACCGCGGATTTGCACGGGCACGCCGCTGGACTTCTGCGGCCTCCGCAATCTGTTCGCCAACCGTGAGAGTCGGGTTGAAACTGCTCTCGGGGTCCTGAAATATCATGCTGAAACTCGCTCCTCGCAACGACCTGCGGACGGTCTCGGGGACTGCACGCAGGTCGACAAACGAACCATCGACAGCGTCAGGATACTCGTCTCTGAGGGCCTCGGCGAGTTCTTCGTTGCGATACTCGACGCTTCCGTTGGTCACCTCACCTGGAGACTCGACGAGGTCGACGAGCGAGAGTGCAGTCACACTCTTTCCGCTCCCACTCTCGCCGACGATACCGAACACCTCACCGCGTTTGATGTTCAGATCCACGCGCTCGACCGCGTTTACCTGTCCTTCTTTGGTGAAAAACCGGGTCGACAAGTCGTTGATTCTGAGGATGTCTTCGGTCATATCAGGCACCTCGTTTGCTCTGGTCGATGTTCGGGTCGAGTGCGTCACGGAGCCAGTCGCCCAGCAGGTTCACGCTGATAACCGCCAGCATGATACCGATACCGGGGACGATGGAGACCCACGGCCGAGTCCGTAACACGTCCTGTCCGCGCTCGATTTCGTATCCCCACGAGAGCGTCGTTCCCGAGAATCCGAGATACGCCAGTGAGGCTTCGAGCAGGATGATGACGGCCACCTGGATGGTTGCGAGGACGATTATCGGTGTCAGACTGTTCGGCAGGATGTGCTGTCGAAGTATCTGTGCGTTGCCCGTTCCGAAACTCTGTGCGGCTTTGACGTACTCCTCGTTTCGAAGCGAGAGCGCCTCACCACGTGCAACACGGGCGAACCACACCCAGATGACGAGCGCACCGACTATCGTCACCGTCCCGGGAATCGGAATCGTCTCCGGCATTCCGTCTGCGAACCCGGCCATCACGATCGGGTCTGGCACGTGTACTGGTGATTCACCGAACACCCCGATGAGCGCCAGCGCGAGCACCAGCGCCGGGAACGCCAGCATCGTATCAGCGACCCGCATCAACCCGTCGTCGACCCGCCCACCGTAGTAGCCAGCAACCAGTCCAATGGGCACGCCGATGAGCATGGCGAGAAGCGTCGACGAGAGTCCGACAATCACCGACACACGTGCGCCATAGAGAAAGCGCGAGTAGACGTCCTGGCCGATGTTGTTCGTTCCGAGGACGTGTGTGCTGTTGGATTCGACCGACACTTCGCCGAACTCACCGTCCTGTGCAACCTGCGTCTCGTAGCTGTAACCCATCGGCGGATATGGTGCGCCCGTTTCGTGGAAATGTCCCGTCCGTGTCGGGTCGTGTGTCGCCAGAAGCGGCGCGAACAGCGCCATCACCAGAATGGCGATCAACAGCACGAGACCTACCTTCGGCAACAGACTGTCGACGAACGTGTCCTTCAGGTTCGACTTGACGCGATCGGATATCATTCGTCACTCACCTGTGGGTCGAGAGAGGCATACAGCGCATCGACGATGATGTTGATGATGATGAATGCGATTGCGATGAAAATCACGATTCCTTGCATCACCGGCCAGTCGCGGTCGTGGAGTGCGTCGATGAGACGAAGCCCGAGTCCTGGCCAGTTGAACACCGTCTCGGTGATAACCGCACCACCCATCAACGTCCCAATCTGGAGTCCGAGAACAGTGATGATGGGAATGAGTGTGTTTCGAAGGACGTGCTTGTATCGAATCAACACAGACGGAAGGCCCTTGGCTTCGACCGACGTGACGTAGGGTTTGCCAAGTTCGTCGATCATACCGCTCCGTGTGAGTCGGGTGATGAGCGCAGTGAAGTACGTCCCGAGCGTGATTGCAGGAAGTGTGATGTGTCTGAGCCAGGTCCCCATCTCACTCAGCGACTGTTCGAACACGAGCGCAGACACTGCAACGCCGAAGCTCACGTCCCGTCTTCCAGTGGGTAAGTCGACCATCCCCAGGCCGACCGAACTGGGGTAGGGAACCGAGACCCCCGACAGCGGTAGCGAGGACGTGCCGACGGAGGGATACGGAATACCGAACCAGACTGCGAAGACGAGAATCAGCATCAGCCCGAGCCAGAAGTTAGGCGTGCTGATGCCGAGGAGTGAGAACATCGTCGCGCTGTAGTCAGCAGGCTGGTTGCGGCGCGTTCCGGAGATGACGCCGAGTGGAATCGCGATGGCGATTGCGACCACGGTCGCGGCCACTGCTAACTCGACAGTCGCTGGAATGCGCCCGATGACGATGGCAGAGACCTCACGCCGGGCCTGCCAGGAGAACCCGAAGTCACCCACCATCATCCCCTGCAGATACTCGATGTACTGTAGATACAGCGGCTGGTCAAGCCCCTCCTGTACACGAACCTGCTCGATAATTTCGGCAGTTGCCCCCTCCCCTGCCATCAGTGATGCGGGGTCGCCCGGGGAGACAGCACGGAGTCCGAACATAATAGTGATGACCCCCCAGATGACGAAGATACCCTGCAGAAAGCGGCGGAGGAGAAACTTTGCAATCGACATTATAACTGTTTGAACAACAAAACGGGACAGTAATTATGTGTTCCGTTCTTTCCGAACCGCGTTGTGCGAGAATCTCTGTGGGGGTCCGAGAGTCGTTCTCAGACGTCCATCTCCCAGAGGTAGATGGTCTCGTCGGGACGCGGGTCCCAGGTGATGTTCTCGTTGACGCCGTAGATGCTCTCTTCGACGTGGAGGAACAGCCACGGTGCCTTCTCGTGTGCCATCTGGTTGACCTCCTGGAGTTTCTGCCGACGCTCGTCGATGTCTTCGATCTGCTGACTCTCGATAATCGCGTCAGTGAGTTCCTCGTCAGCGAAACTCCGGGTTTCTTCGGGCACGAAAAAGCCCTGTACTCCGTAGTCTGTGTCACCAGTGACCGTCCCCCAGCCAATCATGTAGAACGGGTGGTCTGGGTCGTCGAGACCGGCGGAGTTGGCGTCTGAGACGACACCGAAGTCGACGATGTTGGCACTGCAGTCGACGTTCGGCAACTGGTCGATCATGTCGGCCGCGGTCTGTGCGACGTCAGCGTCGTTGAGGTACCGTCCCTGCGGTGCGGTCAACTCGATTTCGACACCGCCGTAGCCGCTCTCTTCGACGAGACTCTCTGCCATGTCGTAGTCCTGTGCGTACGGCTCGAGACCATCGTTGAATCCGTTGATGTCTGGAGCGACTGGCTGACTCGTCGGCTCACCGAAGCCCGAAAGCACCGTGTCGATTATCTCCTGGCTGTCGACAGCGTAGTTGATCGCCTGTCGGAACTCCTGACTGTCGTACGGCTCCACCGAGTTCTTCATCGGGCAGAAGATTGTCCGGAAGCTCGACACGTTGCGGATTTCGACGCCATCCGCATCCTCTATCGTGGCGACGTCCTCCGGGAGGATGTTCATCGTCAGGTCTGCCTCACCGGTCTCAAGCGCGTTCGCTCGCCCGCTAGATTCGCCGTCGGCGTTGAACGTCACACGCTGGAACGGTGGCTCGTCTCCCCAGTAGTCGTCGAACGCTTCGACGACAATCTCGACCTCTGGCTCGAACTCGACAACCTGGTAGGGACCCGTGCCGTTGAAGTCTTCGGGCGAGTCGCCCGAGATTGCGTCCTCTTCGGCGTTGTAGTCCATTGCCCAGTCAACGCTGATGACTCGGGCGTAGTTACCAAACTCGAACTCTGCGAGCCCCGGTGCGCCGTCGTAGAAGAACTCGACTGTCGTGTCGTCGTGTGCCTCGGCACCCGTGATTGAACCAAGTCCGAACGCACCCAGGTCACTCGCGACTCCCTTTTCGGGGTCAACCGCACGGTTTATCGTCCAGGCGACATCGTCGGCCGTCATCTCGTCGCCGTTGTGGAAGACGACGTCGTCGCGCAGCGTCACTTCAGTCGACCCTTCGCCAGTCTCCTCCCACTCCTCCGCAATCCACGGGAAGACGCCCTCTCCGGGGTCGAAGTTAAACAGGGGTTCGTAGATGTGGTCGTAGATGTCGAAGTACGGACCCGTGATGTGGTCGAGTGGGTCGATCGTGTCCGGAAACTCCGATAGCGTGACCGTTATCTCGTCCAGTTCATCCGGGTCGGCAACGTCCGCATCGTCGGTGTCGTCCGTATCGTCGACTGCCGCGTCGTCGGTGTCGTCGGCATCGTCGTCGTCACCGAGACAGCCAGCCATCGATGTTACACCGGCCGTCGCTATCGTCGCTCCGCTCATTTGAAGGATTCTCCGCCGTCGTAGTTTGCTGCTATCCCGCATGGTTGTATTGGTCTTCTTGGGGACATTTAAATGTAGTGGTGTGACATTCTCATCTTGACATATTGTCCTATGTCGACAGCACCGTCGAGAGCAGTTCACGCCGTCCAAACGAGCCCGGAAAGCGTCAGACTTGTACGTCGGAACCGAGTGTGTCTCACCATGGCTGTAATCGATATCGCACGCACGAGCGTCGTGACGGTTGACCCAGAAGAGTCGGTTGCGAACGTGGCTCGGACGATGCACGACGAATCCGTGGGGAGTGTCGTGGTCGTCGAGAACGACAAACCGTCGGGGCTCGTGAGCGACCGTGACCTGGCGATGGCAGTGCTCGATGAGTCCTTCGACGCGGAAGAAACCGCCGTTGAAACGCTCCTCAGTGACGAGACCGTGACCATCGACGCAAATGCGGGTGTGTACGACCTCGTGGAGTTACTCTCTCAGAAAGGACTCCGGCGGGTTACTGTTGTCGAAGATGGGGAGCTGGCGGGAATCATCTCCCTCAGTGACGTGGTCGTCCTGCTCGGAATGGAACTCCAGCACGTTGCGACCGCTATACGTAGCTCCTCACCCGCCTACGAACGATCTGGAAGGAAGTACTACCACGACTAGGCGTGGTTGTGGCAAACGACTTAACCCCCGAGACACGACAGTCGAACCAATGCGAGGCTCGCGTCTGGTGACGACCGAGCGTGTGGTGTGTATCGCCGCACCCGGGACGACAGCGATTGTGGACACTGTCAGGTCAGCCGTTGCTGACCACGGTCTGGCGTTCGCGAGCTACGAGGTCGGCGACTCCATCGCAGAGTACCGGATCACCGGTGGCGACGCGCTGGGCGTCGTCGTCGGCGGTGACGGGACGTTCATGCGTGCAGTCAAGGAGTTCGCCCCTCACGAGATTCCACTGGTAAGCGTCGACGCCGGGACGCTCGGCTTTCTGACGGTCACTCCTCCAGACGGCATCGAGGCTGCGTTCGAGGAGATACTCAATGGACGAGCCACGGTAACCGACCACTTGCAGGTTCAGGTAACGGGCGACAACGTCGACGGGACTGCCATCAACGAGGTACAGATAGATGCCGAGACCGGCGGGAACAGCCAGTCCGCCTCGCTCGCAACAGCCTGGGACGAGCACAGGTCGTGTCAGCTCGAGGTGTTCGTCGACGATGAGTACGCCGGCAGATACGACGGACAGGGGGTGCTGGTGAACACACCGACCGGAAGCACGGCGATGGCACTGTCATCCGGTGGTCCGGTCCATCGCGGGGCAAACAACGAGACGCTCCAGATTACGCCCCTTCACACCGCAAACGCGAGCGTTCGACCTCTCATTCTGGATGCCTCGGTAGACATCACCGTCGTTCCGGAAACGACAGCCAGAGTCTCTCTCGACGGTGATCGTCCCGAACAGGTCGTGCCGGAGGGGGAGAAACTCACGATAACTGGTGCAGAGACACCGGTGTATCTCGTCAGAACCTCACAGAGCCACTCCGTCATGGACGCGATAACGACGAAGCTCGGGTGGGCCGTCCGCAGAGAGCGCGGTCTCGAACCACCACCTGCCGAAGCGGAGGCTCCGAGAGACTTCCTCGATACTGCGATGCACATCGCCAGCGAAGCGGCGTTCGCGGCTGGAACGCCTGTGAGACAGATATACGACCGCATCGACCAGTCGGATTCGGGGGTGGTGAGTGACGAACTGGTCGGGGCTGCGTTCTCACGGAGTGAACAGATTATCGCGGCTATTCTGGGGAGCGAGTTCCCGGACCACACTGTTCTCTCTGAGGGCTGGACCGTGAGAGGTGGTTCAGACCGCCACACCTGGGTTATCGACCCGCTCGACGGGATGGGAAACTTCGCCCACGGTAACCCGAGTTTCACTGTTGCTATCTCGCTCGTAGAGAACGCCACCCCTGTCGTCGGGGTCGTCTACAGCCCTGTCACGGAGGACCTCTTCTGTGCGGCCCAGGGGAAGGGTGCGACCCGGAACGGAAACCCCATCGAGCCGACCGACAGGAGTGCGCTCGACGAAAGTATGCTCCTTTCGGGATACGACCCGACTGGTGAGTTTCTCAAACGCTTCTACCGTGAGGCACGCGGTGTTCGACGTCTCGGTAGCGCCTCGTTACACCTGTGTTACGTGGCCGCGGGGAGTGCCGACGCTCACTGGGAGTACGACACGTATCCGTGGGACGTGGCTGCGGGACTGTGTATCCTGTGGGAAGCAGGCGGCAAAACGACGGATGCAGACGGTAACGACTACGAGCTACGGCTCGACGATACCGCCGCACATACACCGCTTCTCGCGTCGAACGGCCCGCTCCACGACACGCTTCTCGATGCATTCCCGGAGGACGGCTTCGATACCGGTCGACAGAATCTGTGACAGATGCTCGCCACGACGTGCGGCGAGACATCTGTGATGACGGACGATGCTCCCCAGATTAATCGTTCCACCGACCGGTATAACACAACGTACAAACCTGCAGTAGCCCTATCCTAAGACATGACAGAGGACTCGATTGCACACCGACGTCTCATCATCGCAGGGACCGGTATCGCGGGACTGACGGCAGCCATCTACGCGGGGCGAGCGAACAACGACCCGCTCGTTCTCGAAGGCGACGAACCGGGGGGCCAGCTCACGCTCACTACCGACGTCGCCAACTATCCGGGCTTTCCCGACGGCATCAGCGGACCGGACCTCATCCAGAAGATGAAAGCACAGGCGACACAGTTCGGCGCGGAGATCGACCACGGCATCGTCGAGGACGTCACAAAACAGGACGACGGGTCGATTCGCGTCGCGTGTCGTAACGGTGATGTGTACACGACGGACGCGTTCATCGCGGCCTCGGGTGCGAGTGCCCGGACGCTCGACGTTCCTGGTGAGGACGAACTCATGGGATACGGCGTCTCGACGTGTGCCACGTGTGACGGGGCGTTCTTCCGTGATGAGGATATGCTGGTCGTCGGCGGCGGTGACGCGGCGATGGAAGAGGCAAACTTCCTCACGAAGTTCGCCGACACCGTCTACATCGCACACCGTCGTGAAGAGTTCCGGGCGGAGGCGTACTGGGTCGACCGCATCGAGGAGAAAGTCGACGCGGGCGACGTCGAGATTCTGAAGAACACTGAACTGCTCGAAGTGCACGGCTCGCCCGAAGCGGGTGTCGAACACGTCGTCCTCGCACGGAACGACTCCGGTCATCCAAAGTCGAAACTCGACGACCCCGAGACGGAGACGTTCGAGATGGACGTCGGTGCGGTGTTCCTCGCGATTGGTCACACACCGAACACCGAATACCTCGACGGGACGGATGTCGAACTCGACGAGACGGGCTACATCGTCGCTGCTGGCGGTGATGGTGGCGGTCAGACAGAGACTGGCGTCGAGGGTATCTTCGGTGCTGGCGACGTCGTCGACCACCACTACCAGCAGGCCATCACTGCTGGCGGGATGGGCTGTAAAGCCGCGATGGACGCTGATGAGTATCTCGAAGACGTTCCTGAGTCGAAAACACCAGGCGAAATCGAAACTAACGACTGATCTCGTCGTTTGTATCCGAACTGACGACAGTTCGTCGATCGGTATATCTCACCACAGCGCGAGAGCGCGTATTCGCTCCGGTACAACGACGAGCACGCATACGACGAGGTAGCCACACAGCGTCGCCAGTAACAGTCCGCTCGTGACCCACACACCAATGGTCACGTGCGCTCCGGCAGTCTGTACGAGTTGCCACAGCGAGAGCGCACTCAGCGAGAATCCGGCGACAGAGAGCGCAATCCCAGCGAACAGGACGCGTGACAGACCGAGCGAACGTGGGTTGTCGACTGCGCGTTCGGCAAACTGCCAGGTCCGGACAGTGGCCACGACGCCAGCACAGCCCCCAGCGGCGAACGCAAGCGTGAGGTCGATTGTGACAACCCCGTGTCCTGCAACGAGGTGTCCGGTGAGAACGGACACCGCCGGGATAACAGCTGACAGTACGACGCCGCCGTTCCAGAGCGCGTACACGATGGCGAGTGGACCAGCGAGCAACGTTGCGAACAACACCGCCCCCTGGAAGCCGTTGAACACCCAGAGTTCGAAGCGCTGTTCGTCGTCGGTCAGGACGAACTCGGGGACGAACGTCGCGAGCACGAGAGACCCGAACAGGGCAATCACCAGCCCGACACCAACGAGCGTCCGCCGCTGTCGAAGACCCAGATACAGCGACGACAGCAAAGAGAACGACGACAGCACACTACCGCTGTCTCGACTCATCGTCGAATCACGCTCGCGTTACCGTCGTGGTCGGGCGGGGTATCGTTTTCGAGGTCGAGGGTCTCCCCAGTGGTCCAGCCAGCATCCTCGAACAGCGTCTCGACCGCAGCACGCCCATCCGCGTAGGAGGTGACGACGTGTCTCGGGACCACCGCCGAGTCGACGTGTGCCTGTATCGACACTGTCCCCTCGAAGTGCCAGGCCCTGACGTGCAGGCGTCCGCCGAGTCCGAAGAACGTCTCCGCTGCGCTCCAGTGAGGCCGTCGATACCGCTCGTTCTCGCGGTCCCACGCCCAGAGCGTGTACTCCAGCAACGAATCTGTCCAGCGTGCGTTCTCGAACACCGCGGTAACGTCCTCGAAGCGGGCGTCGTCGAGTGGAAAGACGACGTTAATCGGTGAGGCGACCGAGAGGCTGTCACTCTCTGCGTCTCTGTCGTAGTGGTACTGCCACACAGCGTAGGGATGCGCTGACTCGGAAACTCCCGATTCGAGGTCGGTCACTTCAGGTGGTGACGGGTCCTCACCCGGCGATTCCGGTGGCTCACCTAGCCAGAGCGAGCCAGCCCCACCGCCCGCGACGCCGACACCGACAGCACCCAGAAGCTGTCGTCGCGAGAGCGGCGTCTCCCGTGGGTCGCTGTCCAGTCTCTCAGTCATTGTCTCCAGAGTGGGAGTAGCCAGCCATTATGTGCTTCGACCGGCAGGCTCGATGTGGATAGTCACGTCGACCACTTCACCAACGTCCAGAGACACGTCGTCACCGACGAGTTTGATGCCGAATCGGTCCCGGCCACAGGTCAACGAGAGCCCAGTCACTGGCTGTCCGTTCGCCTCGACAGTCGCCTCGTACCAGGTCACATCGCGCCCCGAAACCGTCCCAATCTCTGTCCCTGCAATTTCCGCGTCCGTTCCATCCCCGAGCAGCCCACCCCGGCCGTAGTGTGGGAACCCTCCATCGAGAACGCCGCCGTCGCTCGCCAGTCCGACGAACGCTGTGCCGGGACTGGGATGAACCGGTCTGTCGAGGCGGGCCCACGTCTCGCCGGTTTCGACCACCGTCCCGGTGCCATCCCACTCCAGTCCCTCGATGTCGGTGTCGACCGAAACCGGGAGTGAGCCTGAAGCACGGACCAGATTCGTGTCGTGTTCGCGAAAGCCGAGGTGAATGTGGTTCGCCACCCACGGGGCGAAAAAACCGGCTCGCACGAGCGTTCCGAGAGAGTCGCCGATGTCGACAGAATCGCCCGTTTCCACACCCGGGTCGACGTGGAGTATGCGAGCCACGTAAGGGCCTGTGTCGATGAGAATCAGGTGGTCGTGCGCTGGGGCGTAGGGCTGTGGCGGAGCTTTCACGGTTCGTGTCTCGACCACCTCACCCGAAACCGGCGACGGTGCGGTTTCACCGTCGGGATAGAGGTCGATGGCACAGCCGTGGTCGTGTGCGACGTACGGCGAGTTGTACAGCGTGAACTGCCGGTACTGAAAGAGGGTTTCACTGTCGAGGGACACTGCCATCGTCCTCACCTTCGTGGATGGCTGTATAGGCACGTCGGTCTCTTTGCGGCCGGAGATCTCCAATCTCTTGCTGTCAACTGGAGTTCCAGTCGGAGCTTCTGCTTATGTATCAAGGGGAGACCAGACTTCATCAGCGGTCGAGGCGGATACCCCGACCCTTGAGGTCGGGGAGGAAGCCGACACTTGGGGATACCACCACGTCTCACAGCACGGCCAACTCCCCCACGCTACCAACCACAACCATTAAATAGTTCTATGGCATCTAATGAAGTATGGCAGAGGTGGTCAGGAACATCCAAGTCAAGCTCAACATCCCCGAGTCACGACACTCGGATGTTGACGAGACCTTCGAGGAGTTCCGCCAAGCCGCCCAACACGTTACAGACTATGGGTGGAGTGACAACCCAGACCACCTCATCAAAGCCAAAAACAAACTTCACAAAGCCACATACACTGAAGTCCGCGAGAAAACCAATCTCCAATCCAGCCTCGTCCAATCAGCCAGAAACCTCGCTGCCGACGCCCTTGGGAACTGTAAGGACTTGCTCGAAGACGATAAGAACACGAGCAAACCCGAGTTCCGGGGGAGCGTCATCGTGTACAACGGGCGTACCATCACGTACAACGACGACCACGTGACGCTCGCCACCACTGGCGACCGCGTGACCGCTGAATACGTCTTCCCACACGATGACGAAGGAACGCCGTTCGAGGAGTATTGGAACGAGGACGAGTGGGAGAAACGAGAAGCAACGCTCCACAAGCGTGACGGTGAATACTACCTCCACGTTGCCGTTGAGAAAGACGTTGAACCTGTTACTGATGAGCAGCCCGAGAACGGAGTGGTTCTCGGCGTTGACCTCAACGTGGATGGCTACCTCGCCGTTACCAGCACGGGAGCGTTCCTCGGAAATGCTGACAAACTCAATCACAAGCGCGACGAGTACGAACGCCGTCGTGGAAACCTGCAACAGACGGGCACGCGCCCGGCACACCTCACCATCCTGTCAATTGGTGACAGGTTTGCCGAGTGGAGTCGTCATCGCCTACACGCCGTGTCGAACGGCATCGTTCGAGAGGCCGTTGAGAACGAGTGTACGCACATCGCGTTCGAGCGGTTGAAATACATCTGGACGCGCATCTCGAACGCTTCCAAGTTCCAGCAGTGGGCGTTCAGAGAACTCCAGCGACAGGTCGAGTACAAGGCCGAGGAACACGGTATCGAAGTGGATACCGTCGCTCCACAGTACACGTCCCAACGGTGTAGTCACGGTGAGTGTGGGTTCACCCACGAGGACAACCGTGGTGGCGACGAGTTCGAGTGTCTGAAGTGTGGGAAGGAACTCCACGCGGATTACAATGCGGCACGGAACGTCGCGTGGCGTCTTGTCCAGAACTGGCTCAAGTCTGGTTCTGGACGGGCTACCAGTCAACTAGCCCTGAAGTCAGGAACGGTGAACGCGAACGGCGATTTCAACGCCTCCGCTTAACAGCGGCAGAGCGGGAGTTCACTGACAAGCCCCGACCCTTGAGGTCGGGGTTGTTGACATGCGCTGATAACTGCCACGGCGCGACCCGCAGGTCTCTGGACGACCCCGAGGCACTCGGCCTGCTCCACCTGTAGATACCGCTTGCTACCGAGTGTCAGTGTGCCGCCGCCATCTATCGACTCTGATTGGCTCACTCAGACCAGTCTCCCTGCAAGACTCGCGTCCTGTATGCATCACTCTCTTGGTGATGGTTTGTGTAGGCGTATGTCAGTGGAGCGAACGATACAGAGCGTGAATCTATCGAACAAATCGTTCGTCAGCTTGTTTTGATTGAATTGTTGACTTTGAGGCAGTGAGCCACCCAGTATCCGTGTCAGATGGAACGTCAAATTTGGGAACGAATGGCTTGATATCCAGCAACGGGGTCTGGTCGACGACATCGATTCCGTTGACAGTTACGTTTCCATCTGCGATGGACCCTATCTCGACAACAGAGAGGCCGATTGGATTCGGACGCTGAGGCGCTCGCGTCGCAAAGACACCACGCGGTTCGTCATCGAGAAATGGCTCAACCTCCAGAGGAGCAGCATCGTCAGACGCATGAAAGTGATACAACAAAATACAGTGGGTGAATCCATCGAGATCTTTTAATCCATCCGCGTAGGCCTCTTTGAGCTCGACAACCCCTTCATCAGCAGCATCTCCGACCGGTTGGATTGGCATTCCATCTGGTGATTCGAAAGGCGTTCGGATTTCCCCAATCGACTCATAGGTGAACTGATTTTCGGACACAACCCTAGTTCAGGCTTCGAGTGAGAAATCAGTTCGTGCCACATTCGCGCTGTGCATCTTACACGCCAAACAGTGTCACTATCAAAACAATACTCGTTTCTTCACTAGATTAGGCAAGAGCCGTTCGCCGTTTCACAGTGCTCGTCAGCCGGCCGGAAAGGACAGTTCTAAGCCTGGGGCAACGCGACTGTCTACCCATGGGTACCAGGAGTGACACCGGAAAAAACGACCCGAGAGAACGATGACGACACACAGTGAACCACTGGATTCTGTTCTCGACGCTGTTGGAGAGACGCCGCTCGTTCGCGTTCAGGCGAGTCCGGCCGACGTGCCTGTGTACGCGAAGCTGGAGTCGTTTAATCCAGGGGCGAGTGTGAAAGACCGTCTCGGGGTGTACCTGGTCGAACAGCACCTCGAACGCGGCGATATCCACCCGGGCGGGACGGTCATCGAACCGACAGCCGGGAACACAGGTATCGGCATTGCGCTTGCAGCGACGCAGTTCGACGTCGACGCGATGTTCGTCGTTCCCGAGAAGTTCAGCGTGGAGAAGCAAATTCTCATGCGTGCGCTCGGGGCGACGGTCGTGAACACCCCGACAGAAGAGGGGATGACACGAGCGATCGAACACGCTCACGAACTCGCGGACGACATGGACAACGCTGTCGTTCCCCAGCAGTTCGCATCGCCGCTCAACGCCGACGCGCACGAGCAGACGACCGGGCCGGAGATATGGGAGGCGCTCGACGGTGAGGTTGGCGCGGTTGTCGCAGGATGTGGAACGGCAGGGACGCTGATGGGCGTCGCTCGGTACGTCCTCGACAGACAGCCAGACGCTCACATCACGGCAGTCGAACCCGAAGGCTCGCTGTTCGCCAGAACGGCCGGGGGCGAGGTCGAACAGCACGAGTACAACATCGAGGGAATCGGGACCAGCAACCTGGCGACGAACGAACTCTACGACCCGGAACTCGTCGACGAGGTCAGACAGGTGAGCGACAGAGACGCTCAGGTGGAGTTGAAACGTCTCGCCCGCGAGGAGGGACATCTGGTCGCCTCCAGTGCAGGTGCAGCAAGCGTGGCCGCACTCGACGTTGCAGAGCGTATCGCTGCTGGCACGCTCGATGTGCCTCACGAGACGGTCGTGACTGTCTTTCCCGACTCCAGCGAACGCTACCTGTCGAAAGGCATCTACGATAGCTACGAGGAGTGGGTTGACGACACATGACACAGAACAATCAATCGACATCAACGACAGACGAACAGCACGGACACGACCGGCGTTTCGAGACGAACAGCATCCACGCCGGACAGTCTCCAGATGAGGCGACCGGTGCGATTATGCCGCCGATTTTTGCGACCTCGACGTACGTTCAGGATGCACCGGGTGAAGACCGGGGCTACGAGTACTCCCGGACGGGGAATCCGACACGGACGGCGCTCGAACGCAATCTTGCCGCGCTCGAAGGAGGCGGGTACGGACGTGCGTTCGCCAGCGGGATGGCTTCGATAAACACGGTGTTGAACCTCCTCGAGTCGGGAGACCACGTTATCGCCGGAAACGACGTCTACGGCGGGACACACCGTCTGTTTCGGCAGGTCTACGAGGATTACGACCTCTCGTTCACCTTCGTCGAGACCACCGACCACGACGCTGTGGCCGCGGCGTTTCGGCCGGAGACCGAACTGCTGTGGGTGGAGACACCGACAAATCCGCTGATGCGCATCAACGACATCGAGGCGCTCGCTGACCTCGCTCACGAACACGGTGCGCTGTGTGCCGTCGACAACACGTTCGCGACGCCGTATCTGCAGCGCCCCCTCGAACACGGCGCTGACATCGTCTCACACTCGCTGACGAAGTATCTGGGCGGTCACTCCGACGTCGTCGGCGGTGCGCTCGTCACTGACGACGCCGAACTCGACGAGCAGTTCGGGTTCTACCAGAACAGCGTCGGAGCCACGCCGGATCCGTTCACCTGCTTTCTGGTGCTCCGTGGCACGAAGACGCTGCCAGTCCGGATGGATCGTCACTGCGCGAACGCCCGAACGCTCGCCGAACGACTCGACGAGCATCCGGACATCGAGACGGTGTACTATCCGGGACTGGCCAGTCATCCCGGC
>PUMG01000363.1 GCA_003551265.1 Halovenus sp. | reverse complement strand
TTTGCCGCCACCGAAATCGTGTCTCAGAAACCCGAAAAGCTCTACATCAAGGCGATTCGTCAGACTGGGATGGGGGACATTCCCTATCCTGATACCAACGTGACGGTTGATGTGAGTGAACTCGACTGGGAGAGCCTGAGTGAGAGCACAGAGACACCGACGCCTGAGCCGACACCGACACCCGAGGAGTCAACGCCGAAACCAGAAGATGGACCAGTGAGCGACGACGTTGATCTGTCCGATGACATCACAGGCGATGACTCCGGGGTCACACCTCCGAGCATCGTTCTCGGGTTTCTCTGGGCGCTCGTCGCTCTCGGGTTACTCGTCGGCGCTGTTTCGATACTCCGCCGTCGCTGAATAGTCCGTCTCAGATGAATCGGGGCGTCCGCTCGATGTACTCTCTGTAGGCGTCTTTGTCCTCGATGCTTTCCATCACCTCTTTCTCTTCGACCCCGGACAGCCGGTAGTAGAAGTACGCGAGCACCGGGAACATCGCCAGCGTCAGCAGCGACGGCCAGTGGACGAACCAGCCGAACAGAAAGAGATTGAAGCCGAGATACTGCGGGTGGCGGGAGTAGTTGTAGATGCCGCTGGTGACGAGTTCTTCGTCAGTCCGATACAGCGTTGCCCAGCCGATTGCGATGAGCGCCGCTCCCAGCACGATGATGCCGGCGCCGACGAGTTTCCAGAACGTCAGCGCCATCGACTGCCCGAAGAACTCGAAGGTGAACAGAATCTCCTGGCCACCAGCGGAGCCGAGTCCAGCACCCGTTGGAACGGCTGCAGAGGTGATGTAAATCGTCAACGGGACGCCGTACATCTCGACGAACAGCGAGACGAGGAAGGCGGCGTAAACACCGAGTGACGCCGACTGCCAGTTGACGCGCCAGCGCCAGCCGAGCGCGAGCGGGATTGCAAAGAGGATGAACACGCCCACGTTGAGCGCGACGAGGTCCCACCGACCCTGGATGATGGTTGCCTGATTCGACATGAAGTAGTACACGTGGTCGAGAAACGACGGCAGTGATACCAGCGTGACGACGCCGAGCAACAGAAATGCCACTTTGCGCCGCGTGAGCGAATCAGTGACACGTTCGAGACTCATGCTCGAACTGTGGCGCTACGAGTAATTGAGTCTAACGCCACGAAGATTGTCTCGTCACCCCTCTATATACGTGGGACGAGTTTCGTACTCGATAGGGTCGCGCACACCCAGTCGCTGGAATGCCTGCAGCCGGAACGCACACGAATCACACGTTCCACAGGCGGGCGTCTCGCTCCGGTAGCAACTCCACGTGCGGTCGTACGGCACGCCGAGTTCGAGCCCCCGTTCGGCGATATCCGTCTTCGCCCACTCGACGAATGGCGCAACCAGCTCAATCTTCGTCTCCGGTTTTGTCCCCGTCTCGATGACGTGCTGGAACGCCTCGAAGAAGGCTGGCCGACAGTCGGGGTACCCTGAGAAGTCTTCTGCGTGTGCTCCGATGAACACCGCTGTACAGTCGTTTGCTTCGGCATAGGACACAGCCATCGACAGCAGGTTTGCATTCCTGAACGGCACGTACGAGGAAGGAATCTCCTCACTGTCGAGGTCTGCGTCCGCAACTGCTAGCTCGTCGTCGGTCAGACTCGACTCTCCGATGGCCGAGAGGTGACCGGTCGACACGTGCAAGAACTCCCTCGCCTCGACCGCTTCGGCGAGGGCCGCTGCACATTCGTACTCACGGTGTTCGGTTCGCTGACCATAGGAGGTGTGTAACAGGTGTGGTTTGTATCCCCGCTCGAGTGCCTCGTAGACTGCTGTTGCACTGTCCATCCCGCCCGATACAAGTATCACTGCGCTGTTGTGTTCAGTCATAACTCTCGATTACGTTCCCGGTGCATCGTCCCAGAGGTCGACGTGCAGTCGCGGTGTGTACCGGTAGCCGTACTCCTGGGCCAGGTCTGCGACCACTCCTCCTCGCTCGGTCAGCTGTGCGCGGGTGGTCCCCTCGGGCATGAGCAACACATCAGTGTCGCGGACTGTGGTCGTGGTGTGGGTGCGGATGCGTTCGACGAGGGTCACGATTTCTTCCATGTCCTCGGGCCCGGTCACGACGAACTTGAGCTGACTTTCGTAGTCGTCGACGAGTCGAGCGAGCGCGTCGATGTCGATTCGTCGACGCTCGTGACGCTCTGCCCAGCCGCTGTTGTCTCTGCCGCTGTCTCCACTTCTCTGGTCGCTCTCATATCTGGTATTTGCTCCAGGTCCCTGGTCGCTCTGGTCCCCGGAGTTGCTCTCTCCTTTCGGGATGCGCGCAGGCGTGGGCGTCGAGTTGGCGAGTTTCGGACTGATGCTGGCGAGGTCGATGGTGGTCTCGCGGTGGATGGTTCCGTTCGTTTCGACGGTGGTGTGATAGCCGCGGTCGGCAAGTCTGTCCAGAAGCGTCGTGCTCTCCTCGTGGATGAGCGGTTCGCCACCGGTGAGTACCACGTGGTCGGCGTCGAAGGCGTCGATTCGGTCGAGGATATCCTCCAGCGAGAGCCACGCACCGGTTGGCTCCCAGGAGGTGTGATAGGAGTCACAGAACCAGCACCGGAGATTACAGCCCGATGTCCGGACGAATACTGAGGGAACACCGGTTAGTTTTCCCTCTCCCTGGAGCGAGTAGAACAACTCGTTGATCGGGAGTGCGTCGGCGTCGGGTGGTGTCTCAGAGCCAATCTCCGAGACGTCCGTTGCGACGGGCATCAGTTCGTAGCACAGAGTTCGCCCGTTTCGCGTACGGTTGCCGACACTGCTGAGACGTTGTCAGGCAGCCGAGCGTGTAGCTGCTGTTCGAGGAGGACCGACAGCACCTCCGACGTTGGAGGGTGGTCGATGAGCACTAGCGCATCCCCATCACCGGCCATCTCGAACGCCTCGACGAGTGGGTCACCTCTTTCCAGGATGAATCTGTGGTCCCACTCGTCGATGATGTCGGTGACCTCACCCTTGTCGACGATCCACCCCTCCTCGGTGAGGGTACCGGTAATCTCGACGGTGATCTCGAAATTGTGGCCGTGTGGACGTGAGCAGGCCCCGTCGTGGTGCTGGATTCGGTGACCCGTACAGATGCGAATCGGTCTGTCCTCCCCGATGTGGAGCGTGCGCTCACCGACATCCTGGAGTGTGGCATCTCCGTTCTGGCCAGCCCTAGATATTCTCTGAGACATATTTGGAGAATACTTTTGGATGGTATTAAAAGGTATCTTCTACAGGTAGGCATCCCACAGCCACTTGACGCCGTAGTAACAGAACCAGACCATGTATATTGTGAGCACAATGGTCCAGGCGGCGAACTGGGCGATGGGATCGGGATAGACAGCGTAGGCGAAGACGAGGACAGCAACGGCGCCTCCGAACGCGAGGTAATCGAGCAGATCTATCGAGGGTCGCTGTATCATTACTCTTCGTCGATACGTCCGTGCCGAGAATCGATCTCATCCAGCATGTCGAGTGTTTTCCGAATCGATGCCCGAATCGCGTCGCTCCGGTTGACGAACTTCTTGTCCGGTCCGACGTGTTCGTCGAGGTCCTCCATCAGTTCGTCGGGAATCTCCA
>PUMG01000193.1 GCA_003551265.1 Halovenus sp. | reverse complement strand
GCCTCACCGTCACCCGGCGTATCTTCGGGCGCGGTATCACCCGAAGCGACAACCGAGCCTTCCGCATCGCCAGTCAACCGCTCGAACTCGAAGTCCACATCCTCAACATCCTCGCCAACGTCCACTTCCACGTCCTCAACGTCGTCCGAATCGTCGTAGTTGTCGCTGTCGGATTCTGCCGTCACGGTGTATCCGTCGTCGACGTTCACGTCCACGCCGTCGATGGTGTACGTCGCCGTGTCGTCGTCACCTTCGAGCGTCACTTCCGTGTCGAACGTCTGGTCACCGTCGTCGGCCTCGATCGTCACCGTTACATCTTCCTCGGGGTCGACTTCGTCCAGTTCTATCTCACCGCTTATCGAACCGGCATCCGAGTAGTCCAGTTCGAAGTTCTCGGTCGTTGTTTCGTCCTCTTCTAACACGACAGTTCGCTCCTCGTGAGCGAAGTCATCAGCGTCGACCACGACAGTGTGCTCACCGTCCGGAAGGTTTTCGAGCACGTACTCGCCGTTCTCGTCTGTCGCGTTGGTGATCGTCCGGTCAGAGTCACCATCGGTGTCGGTCTGGTCGAACCAGATTTCGAAGTCAGCGTTCTCGATGCCTTCACCGTCACCGGGCGTCCCCTCGGCCGTGTCACCGGAGGCTGTCACCGTACCATCCATCTCGGCCGTTGCCTCGATTTCGACTTCTGCCGTGTCGGTCACAGCCACGAACTCGTCACCGTCGAGCGTCGGGATCGACGGGCCAAAGTCGTCGCTCTCATCGGCGAAGTGGAGCATCGCCACGATGTCCTTCGTCTCCGTGATGTCGTCGTCGAGTTCGACGGTAACATCGTCCTGCGCTCCAGTCAGATCACCGGAGTTGCCGAGCACTGGCAGACCATCGTCGTCTTCGTGGATGACGATGACGTACTCGTCCTCGGGCTGGAGATCACTCGTGTCGACGGTGATCTCGTCGGTCGCACCCTGGTAGAGCTGGTCTTCGACGCTCACGTCCGCGTCGTACACCGTCGAGGTTTCGGCGGCGTCACGTGGGTTGAACGGATCGACCGGGTCGAAAATCGGAACGGTGCCGTCACCGAGGAGGAACTGGTCGAACTCGAAATCACCAGTTGCGTCCTCGTCCATCGGTGTCGCACCGAAGCCGTGCAGCAACGTCGACTCGGGGAAGCCGAAGTCACTGAACGAGATCGTTCCGAAGTTCAGCGCGACAACCTCGCTTTCACCAGGTTCGAGGTCAGCAACTGGGTCGTCACCCGCCAGTCCAAGCGGTCCGAAGAACCAGGTAACTTCGGCCGCACCACCCTGTTGACCAGTGTTCGTCACGTTGATTTCAGCCGCGTACTCGATTGGAACACCGAAGTCCTTCTCGTCAGGTGCGTCGAAATCCGACAGCTTGAACGCTGCCGGATCGAGTTCCTCGGTCAGTTCGGTCGGGCCGGTCGTCACCTCGACATCGTCACCCGGACCGCCGAACGTGTGGTCGAGTTCGAATGAGTCGCCTTCATCGAACTCCCCGTCAATCTCGACGGTGATCTCAGTACCATCCTCGCTGATTGGCTCGGTGAAGGTAACTGTCTCACCGAAGTCGGCAGATTCACCTGCAATCTCGACGGAAACGTCGCCTTCCTCGACGCCATCTCCCTCGAGTTCAACCGTGTACTCTTCGACGTTGCGGACGTCCGCGATGATGTCGAACTCATCTTCGTACTCGGCGAATCCTGGCTGGTCGACGACAGGGTCAACAGCCACCTCGGCGTCGAGGTCGAAGTCAGCAGTCGCGAGCGCTGCTGCACCGCCGACACTGACCGTCTGCGTTTCCGCCGTGTAACCAAACTCGTCGGCAGTCACATCGACCTCGTCGACGTCAGCCACGAGTTCGAACTCGAACTCACCGGTTCTGTCCGTGGGTTCGAGCGTGAAGTCACGGTCTGTCGTTTCGAGAACGCCAGTGTCGGTCGTTATCTTCGCACCGGTTATTTCGTCGCCAGTGTCCGCGTCAGTCACCTGCCCTTCGACACTCGCCGTCTCGTGTGCCGCCTCGGCAGCTGCCGTCACGTTGATGATACCGGTTCCGAACCGGATATCGCGCTCGCCGTGGTCACCGAAGTCGTCGGTCGGCTTCTCCGCAGTCTCGGCCAGCGCGTTTCTGATTGTGTCTGCTTCGAGGTCATCCTCGGTTGCTGCCTGAATCAGCGCAATTGCACCAGCAACGTGTGGTGCCGCCATCGACGTCCCGCTCACGATGCCGTACATCGGGTCAGTAGAGACGTCACCGTAACCCGCACTCAGCACGTCCTGCCCAGGTGCGGTCACGTCAGGCTGGACGTACTCCCGCGGGTAGTAGTCAGGCATCTCGACTGGTTCGAAGTCCCCGTCGAGCACGATTGCAGTGTTCGGGTTGATTGCCGTCCCGCTGGAGAATCCAGCGGCCTCCTCGTCTACGTTGCTCGCACCGACCGAGACACCGCTGAGTTCGCTGCCGGGCGAGGTGGTTATGCCACCTTCGTCGCCAGCGCCCTCGTTACCTGCAGAGCCGACGACAACAGTTCCCATGTCGCTGGCAGTCTGCATCGACTCTTCCATCGGAACGCGAACTGTCGCGAGGTCCGGGTTGTCACCGTCTGTGAAGCCCAGACTCATGCTCACGACTTCTGCATCCCTGTCGATAGACCACTCCATACCAGCGAGGAGGTCCTCGAGGAACGCGCCCTGAACGAACACGTCGAGTTTCAGCAGGTCTGCACCGGGCGCAACGCTGTAGCGGGGGACGTCGTCACCCGCCGGGTCGTCTGTCCCGACAGCAGTGCCGGAGACGTGGTCACCGTGGTCACCGGACACCATGTCGTCGAGGTCACCGACGACTTCACCACCGACGACGTTCCCGCCGTCAATCGGATGAAGGTCCGGGTGGTCCGGATTGAGACCGTTGTCGAGGATGGAGACGTTCAGTCCATCGCCCTGGGTTCCGAACGTATCCTCGAAGTTCGGCACGTCGATCTGTTCGAGACCGTACGTGTAACCGCTCTCCGTCGGCGTGGATGCGACGCCCGCACCCGCACCTGCCTCACCAACCGGCGTGGGCAGGTCAAATTCGACGTTCTCGACGACCGTATCGACGCCAGCAACTGACTCGATGTCAGACGGCAAGGCGTCACCAGCGTCAACCATCACCGCGTTCGTAATCCAGAACTGGTTGGTCACGTCCAGTCCCATACCTTCGAGACTATCGACGACTGGCTGCTGGGAGGCCTGTGCCTGTGCCTGCAGGTCGTCGACAGCCGCGCTTCTGTCAGCGGCGGCCGTGGCCGGGACCGAGAGGTCGTCCTCGAGCACCACGAGGTACGAACTGTCGGTCTGTGTCTCCGGACCAGAAATCTCGATGTCGGGGTGGTCAGCCTCGATGTCGGCCATCGCACTCGGTGAGAACTCCGAACGCAGGTCTGCGTACATCTCGACGGTGTGGTCACCGACGTCGGCCCCGTCCGCGTCGAGGACGAGTTCACCGTCGACCGCATCGCCGACCTGTGCGATGTCGACCAGACTGTCCATCGTCAGGTCCTCACCCTCGTAGAGAACCACGAAGTCCT
>PUMG01000164.1 GCA_003551265.1 Halovenus sp. | reverse complement strand
GGCCGGATTGATCGACGGAGCGTTCGCAGAGATAACGGACCTGGATGCGCCGGGCGAGGTGTCGGGCGGTGAGACGATAGAGGTGTCGGCGAACGCGACGAACGTCGGCGGTCTGGGAACGTATCACATGGCGGACTTCAGACTGGCGGAATACGAGGACGACCTCGGTGAGAACGCGACGCTGGCGCAGGAGCCGATAGACCTCGCGCCGTACGAGCACGACTCGGAGAACGCGACCGAGCACATCGTCTACGAGATAGACACGTCGGGCGTGCCGGGCGGTGAGTACTACCACGGAGTGTTCAGCGCACAGCACAACGAGACGGCAGAGATAACGATAACGCAGCCGTTCTTCGAGGTGACGGAGCTGGAAGCGCCGGAGGAGGTAGTCGAGGACAACGAGATAACGGTGAACGCGACGGTCGAGAACACGGGTAACGAGGAAGACACGCAGGACGTGGCGTTCAGGTTCGACGACCTCGAAGATGACCTGCTCGTAGAGGAAGACGTGGAGTTGGAGCCGGGTGAAGAGGCGGAGATAACGTTCGAGCCGTTCGTGGACGCGCCACCGGGGAACTACACGCACGGTGTGTTCACGGACGACCACGACATGACGGCGGAGATAACGGTGATCGAGTCGGTGTTCGAAGTGAGTGACGTGGAGGGGCCGTCGGAGGTAGTCCACGGTGACGAGATAGATGTGGATGCGACGATAGAGAACACGGGCGATGCGGCAGACGAGCAGGAGATAGTGTACGAACTGGGCGGTGGCGCACCGGGTCCGGTGGCAATCGTGACGCCGGATGATGCGTCGCGGAACCACGGCGACCGGTTCGTGACGCTGTTCGAGGAGACGCTGGGAGACTTCGATGACGACTGGGAGTTCACGGCTGTTACGCCGGATAATATCGTCGACGAGATGGACGAGTACGAGTCGTTCGTGATCAACCGGTTCACGTCTGACGCGATTGCAGGTGACTTCCTGGACGAGTTGGATGACAGCCAGGGTGTCGTTTATCTGGACGCGTACACGGGTGCTTCGGACCCGACGTATCCGGACGGTGTGGAGCGACTCCACAACGTGCGTGAGGACCCAGGGACGTTCGACTCGGACAGCGGCGGTGACGACGAGAAGGCGATAACGATCACGGAAGACCACCCGATCTTCATGGGCGTTGGTGAGGTCGGCGATACGGTGGACATGTTCGGTGAAGACGGCGGGTCGATTGGTTACTGGGGGACGTTCGACGACTACAGCGGTAGCGTGCTCGCAGACCTCGACTACAACGACGAGCCGACAGTAGGTATCTCGGACGACGGAAGCGAGGCACTGTGGGCGAGCGGTGGTGAGACGTTCTTCACGTGGGATAGCGACGACGGTGACGCGCGAGTGGACCGGACTGAAGAGAGTACGCAGTTGCTGGTGAACATGCTGGAGTACGTCCAGACGTCGGCGGTGACGGGTGAAGACACGACGGTGCTGGAGGACGACCGTTCACAGACGCTGCAGTTGGACCCGGGTGAGTCTGAAGACATAACATTCACGACGACGGTGACCGCGGATGACGGCATCGGTGAGATGTTCCACGTGGTGTCGAGCAACGACGACTCGGACATCGCAGAAGTGACGGTGACGGCACCGGACCAGATAGAGATAATCGACTTCGACGCGCCTGAAGAGGCCCAGCAGACCGAACTGCTGGAGGTCGAGGTGGAGCTGGAACACGTGGGCACGGAGACGACGACGCAGGAGGTAGAGTACTACTTCGACGGTGAGATGGAAGACAGCGAGACGGTGACGATGGACGCGGGCGACACGGAGACGGTGACGCTGGAGAAGGAAGTACCACAGGACTTCACGCCTGGCGAGTACAACCACGGTGTGGAGGTGAAGTGGGACGATGAGTTCGCTTCCATAGAGATTCTGGAAGGTGACGAGGCGTTCTTCGAGGTGTCTGACTTCGATGCGCCTGTGGAAGCGGGCCAGCACGACACGTTCAACGTGAGTGCGACGGTAGAGAACACGGGTGACTTCGAGGACACCCAGACAGTCGAGTACGAGTTCAACGTGGACGTGGAGGACCCGCCGGGTGACGACCCGCCGGGAATCGAAGACGTCTCGGTCGGTATCATCAACTACGGTGACGATACCTGGATCAGCGAGGATGAAGGCTACTACCGGAACGTTCTGGATGAGTATCTGGACGACCCAGACGAGTTCGAGTACACAGTAATCGGTCCGGGTGACGACCTGGAAGACGAGATGGCAGACCACGACATGTTCCTGGTCCACCGTCTCGGACTGAACGAGGCTGCAGGTAGCTCCGAGTTGACCGAGGAAGAAGAGCTGGCTGTCCAGGAGTCGGGCGAGTGGTCCGAAGAGCCGCTGTACGAGGATAACGCACAGATCTTCGTTGACAACCTCGAGGACGACCAGGCTGCAGTCTACCTCGACACCTGGGGTGTCTTCGGTAGTCAGTATCCGGACGGTGTGGAGGCGCTCTCAGAGGTTCGTGAGGACCCCGAGTCGTTCTCGACTAACCTTGGTGCGACTGCAGAGACACACCACACGATTCTGGAAGATCATCCGATCTTCGATGGTGTGACAAACCCTGGTGAGACCATCTTCATGAAGGACAACGGCTACTACGGATACTGGGGTGAGGACGAGTATTCGGGAACGACGCTCGCGGAAGTGACCGAAGAAGAGGACGGTAGCAGTCCAGAAGGGATGGTCATGGGTGTTGACGATGCCCGCAACGAAGTGCTGCTCGGTGCACACGGCGTCGGTAGCGCATCTGACGGGCCAGAAGACCGTACGGAGGAGATGAACCAGACGCTCGCAAACGCTGTGGAGCACGCTGCGATGCAGGCTGCAGGTATGGATGCGACGGTTGCTGCTGCGGCAGCAGACATCCCAACGATGGATGACGAGCCGATTCAGATTGCCGCCAGCGAAGAAGTAACGCTGGACGGCGGTGAGAGTCACGAGGTGGAGTTCGAGTTCGAAGTGCCGGGTAACCTGCGCGAGGACACGTACGGACACGGCGTCTTCAGCGACGACGACGACGCAACGGACGAGATCTACATCTTCGAGCAGTCGTCCGACATCAAGGTGACTGGTCACTTCATCGAGGACGACGAACTGACGGTCGGCGACGAACTGGAGACGACGGCCGTCGTCACGAACCGCGGCGACGTCACGGATGACAAAGAGATCCGACTGAACGTCGACGGTGAGATCCGCGACACCTACACCATCGAACTCGAACCCGGTGAGGTCGAAGAGGTCGACCTCTCGGCGACGATGGACGAAGAAGGTGACTTCGTGGTCTCGGTCAACGGACAGGACCCACAGCTGGTGACTGTCGACGATGATGGTGAAGGGTCGGTCGGTGCGATTGGCCGATTCGGTGCTGTCGTCGGATAACTAGCGGCTTCGTTTTCCTGTTTGTTTTCTTTGCTTTTCGTAATTACAGCGGTAGCGAGGCGAAAGCCCATCGGCTTTAGCCGTGGGATGAAGCCGACAACTGGGAATCTCTCCACGCTCATAGCCACAGTTGGGGTTGGATGCTTGCGTAACATCTTTAGGTG
>PUMG01000291.1 GCA_003551265.1 Halovenus sp. | reverse complement strand
GCTCGGGTGGTTCGAACTCGTAGCGAGTGTCGTTGACGAGCGTAACGAACAGACGTCTGTCGCCGGTGGACTCGATGACACGGCGGTTGCTGTCGATAGCCACGTCCACGACATCTGCGAGAGAATCGAGTTCGACCCGTGTGTACTCACCGCCGTCGGGAATTCTCCCTGTCGAGATCCACTTGTCGAAGGTGTCACGTTCGTTCTCGAAGTCAGCGTACTCGCGTTCTTTGTCACTGACTTGGGTGTAGCCAGCGTACGTGAGGTAGCCGACAGAGCCAGCACCGACGATTCCGAGCAAGATGAGCAACGCAGCACCAGCCTGCATGGGTGTCGACGGTTTGTCGGGGTTCGGAACTTCGTTCTCGACCGTTTCGATAGCCTCGTGCGTGTCGGACTCCGCGGGCTGGGCTTCGACGCTGTACGTTCCGGCACCCGGTTCTATCTCTAGCCGTGAGGTCCGTTCGTCAACGAACTCCTGACCGTCGACGACGCCGACGAGTGTGGTGTCGGCGACGAGCAGAACTTCGCTGGTGCCGGGTGAGGCACCGACCTGGTCTTCGAGGTCAGAGACACGCTCGTCGAGTTCCGTGACGTTGAACTCGAAGTCGACGCTGTGTCCCCCCTCGCCGTCTTCGATAACTTCGGTGTCGAGTGACTCGCGCTCCTCCCAGTAGGTGATTATCTCGTCGTCGTCCCCTTCAGCGACGTGCTGGAGGACGACGTTGAGGTCGATCTCTCCAGAGACATCCTCGACGTCACCCTGGTTACTGAGTTGGTACGTGCCATCAAGGTGTGGGGCCAGTGTGGTGAAATACGAGGGGAGACCGGTGAGGCGTTCACCTTCGGGCAGGACGGCGGTGTCGCGCTGGACGACCGCGCCGTGGTCGAAACTTGAGTCGACTGTCCACGTGGCAGTCGTGACCTGGTCGGTCTCGGTGATTGTATCAGATGTGGTCTGTGCGGTGTACGTGACGTAGACACCGGCGAGAGCCAGCATCACGGCGATGATGACAATGACAGCGGCATAACGGCCCAGAAGAGAGCGGTACTTGACAGGAATGCGCTCACGGGACGCGTCCTGCGGGTCACCATTCATAGAGGAGTAACAACACTCAGCAACCATCAAGTATTCGAATTATATTTGCACCGAACTGGAGAATAGAACCGCGTTACTGCGGGAGCGCTATCGGTGTGTTCGTGGCGCTGGTGGAGTCACCGCTGTTCTCGACGACGGTGAACTCCTGGTCGCCTTCGATATCAAAGTCGATTCCGTCTATGCGGAGGGCACTCCCGTCTTCACCATCCCACTCTTCCCACTGGTAGACCTCGCCGACGAGTGCCGAATCATCGGGGACTTCCAGTTCGTACACCGTCTCGAACAGACCCTGTTGGCCTGGTTCGTACGGCCGAATAATATCCCCTGGTCCAACAACACCACCAGTATCGTCAAACGTCTCAGAGACGATGTCTGGGTTACCGTCTGCATCTGGACTCCACTCTTCTAAGAGTGAAACATCCGCTGGCTCGTCAACTTGAGCGGTCACCGTCACTTCCACGGTATCACCAGGTTCTGCTTCACTCACGTTAATCGACCGCTGTGGGTTCGGACCAACAGCCAGCGCTGCGGTCTCGTTGTCATCCTCGCTGAAGATACCGTGTTCGTACGTCCCAGCATCTGCGGGTGCGTCGAGTGTGATATTCACTTCTTTGTCCTCCCCACTTGAGAGCGTCAGGTCTTCCTCGACAGTCTCCTCGACCTCGGGGTCGTCGAAGTCACCGTCCTCGTCGAGCTTGAACAGGATGTCCTGGGTCCCCTCAACGTCGCCAGTGTTCTCGACAGTCGCGTTCACCGTGATGGATTCCTCTTCTGAAACCTGATCAGGTGCCTCGAGGTTGGACACCTCGAAGAACGCAGGCTCCTGAATCTCGATTTCGGCAGTGTCGCTCACTGTGCCGAACTCGTCCTCGTCGAGAATCGGAATCTCGTCACCGTAGTCACCGTTCGGGAAGTGCAGCGTCGCCGTAACGTCCGTCGTCGCCGTGATCTCGTCGACAGTGATGGTCACGTCCTCCTCCTCACCGGAGAGGTCGCCGGAGTCACCCAGCACCTCGTCATCCTCGTCAGTGAGGACGATGACGTAATCGGAGTCTCCCTCTGGCTGGAGGTCGCTCAGATCAACGTCGACCTCGTGGGTGCTCTCCTCGAAGCTCTGGTCGTCGATTTCTATCTCTGCACCGAACACTGTCGCAGTCGCATCCACACCACGCGGCGCGTCTGGATCAGGGACAGTGCTGACGTCACCCGGTTCGTGAATCGCCACAGTGTGCGTGCCGGGGTCTGCGCCGTCGGCTTCGAGCACCACATCGTCACCATCGCCGAACTCGCTGAACTGCACGAAGTCGATGATGTCATCGCCATCTTCGACCTCAGTACCCTCAGTCAGCACGAGGAAGTCGTCCTGTGGGTCGAAGGCGTTGTCGACAGTCGCCACCTCCACAGGCTCGACGTTCTCGGCGAGCACTGCGCTCGTTCCGGCGTCGTCTTCACCCAGTGCCTGGTCCTGGAAGTCGACGTTCCCGCCCTCGGCTTCCTGAATCTCGATTTCGGCAGCGTCGCTCACGGTACCGAACTCGTCACCGTCGGCGGCTGGAATCTCGTCACCGAAGTCGCCGTTCGGGAAGTGCAGCGTCGCCGTAACGTCCGTCGTCGCCGTGATCTCGTCGACAGTGATGGTCACGTCATCCTGTTTACCGGAGAGGTCGCCGGAGTCACCCAGCACCTCGTCATCCTCGTCAGTGAGGACGATGACGTAGTCGGAGTCTTCCTCGGGCTGGAGGTCACTCATTCCGACTTCCACCTCCTCAGTGCTGTCCTCGAACGCCTGGTCGTCGATGTCGACGTCAGCGTCGAACACCATCGCGGTCGCGTCCACACCACGTGGTGCGTCTGGGTCAGGCCCGTCACCTGCTTCGTCGGGCGCATGCATAGCGACCGTGTGTGTGCCTGGCTCTGCGCCTTCAGCGTCGAGTGTAACGTTGTCGCCGGGCGTCAGTTCGTCGAGCTGGACGGCGTCGATGACGTCATCGCCGTCTTCGACCTCCTCACCCTCGGTCAGCACGAGGAAGTCGTCCTCGTCGACGGGGTCGACGTTCTCAGCCAACACTGCATCAGGACTCGATTCACCGATCGCCTGGTCTCTGAATTCGACGTCACCGTCGGATTCGACAGTTACCGTGGTTGCATCCGATGTCACACCGTCGAGTTCGGCGGTCACGTCGTAGTCACCAGCTTCCGTCTCGTCGAAAACGCCCTCTGCACTGATGGAGCCGTTATCAGCGTCCCAGGTAAATTCTGAATCGTCATCCTCGACGACGTTATTGTTCTCATCGAAGGCAGTGGCGTCGAAGTCGACAGTATCTCCAGAGTCAATCGTCTGATTGTCTTCGGGATCGATTTCGACCGTTTCCACGTCACCGGGTTCGACAGTCACCATCGTCGCATTGGAGGTGACACCGTCGAGTTCGGCAGTCACGTTGTAGTCACCAGCGTCTGTCTCATCGAAGAGACCATCACCACTGATGGAGCCGTCTTCAGCATCCCAGTCAAATTCCGAGTCGTTATC
>PUMG01000175.1 GCA_003551265.1 Halovenus sp. | reverse complement strand
TCCCTGATAACCGCTCCGAGGCGTGTGAGTTCGTACTCTCCATCGACGGGACGGACGAGACCATCCTCTTCGAATGCAGTGATGATTCGATATGCCGTCGGACGTGACACCGACAGCGCGTCCGCCAGAGAGCGCTTGGTGAGACGCTGCGCTGTGAACGCCTCGAACGCCTCGGAGCGCTTGAGAAACAGGGCGAGTTTTTTCTGGTCGATAGGGGTGTCCACGGTCGGTGCTGGCTGCGTTACCCTCTCTTTTGCACCGTGGTAAATAACGATTGTGACCAGCAAATTCCTATTGACCATTTATCATTCTCTGTGAAATATCTACCATGCTGAATTACGCCCGCCAGATCCACCCGCCACGGGAATGACTGGGTGTGTGAGTTAATTGTGCTGAAATCATCCCCTGACGAAACCTCGCTCGAACCAGATTCAGGGGTTTAACCATCACTAATCTTTACTGTATATTTGAAATACACTTCTGGGCTGAATGACGCCCTCGTGCTTTCTCGCTGTCCGTCGTGGCGAGAATCGCTGAACAGATCCGATAAGCCCTGCCAGTAAATGTCCGGACGAGAGTGTCAGATACAGCAACGGTAGAAAAGTATAAGTTAGTATACTTTAGTTATGTATTAAATGTTGCTGAGTGATGAGTACGGTCAACGGTTCGTTCGCAAGCGACCAACGGGTGTTCGGGTTCTGGCAGTCTCACTCGTGTGTCTGGCGTTCGTTCTGGGGGTCGGACTCGGCGGCGTCGCAGCAGACCAGAGCACGTCCGAAGACAACGTTTTCGGCGATGAACCAGCGTATCTGAACGCATCGTTCACGTACGACCCACCAGCGCCAGAGATACGGGAGGAGATTACGTTCAACGCATCCGAGTCGTCTTCACCGAACGGCGAGATAGCCGAGTACCGCTGGGATTTCACTGACAACGGCAGTTTCGAGAAGACCAGTGTTGACCCGCTGGCGAACTGGACGTACCCGGAGATTGGAAATAACACGGTCACACTCGAAGTTGAGGACACCGCAGGGGTGGTGAACGAGACGAACCAGTCGGTACGGGTCGATTTCGCGGTCGACTGGTCGTTCGAGACAGTCGACGGTGACGTCGGAATTATCACCTCCTCACCGACGATTGTCGACGACACGGTATATGTCGGCAGCAACGACGGCAACCTGTACGCGTTCGACCAGCGAACCGGGGACGATGTCTGGCGTCACGCTGTCGGTATCACTGGCGGGGTGGGAACACCACCGGTCGCTTCATCACCACAGGTCGTCGACGACACAGCGTATCTGCTCGTTCGACACAGTTATACGACGTATCTCACCGCACTCGACTGGGATACGGGCGAGACCCTGTGGAAAGAGGATGTCGGGAGTACGAGCGGTCTCTGGGACTCCTCGCCCACCGTCGACAACGGTACCGTCTACGTCGGCAGTCGTGCTGAGAATTCGCTCTTTGCGTTCGATGCCGAAACGGGTGAGGAAGAGTGGGTCTTCGAGACCGGAGGAAACGTCGAGTCGTCGCCGACAGTGGTCGACGACACGGTGTTCGTGGGGAGTAACGATTACAACGTTTACGCGGTCCACGCAAACAACGGCTCACAGAAGTGGTCTGTGTCGACAGGCGAGCGAGTCTTCTCCTCACCAACGTACCACGATGGGATGGTGTACGTGGGAAGTTTCGACAACGACCTCTACGCTATCGACGCGGAGGAGGGCACTGTTGCGTGGTCAGAGCCGGTCGGTGCGCAGGTTCGGGCCAGTCCGACAGTGTACAACGACACGGTCTACATCGGGAGTTATGACTGGGTGGGTGGACCCGGTTCCCAGACGAACGTGAGCGCGTTCACGACGACGGGCGACCTGAAGTGGAGCGTCGAGGTTGCAGGAAGCGTCACGTCCTCACCGACGGTCGCAAACGAAATGGTGTTTCTCGGAATCGGAGACAACGACGGCAACGTGACTGCGCTCGATGCGGAGACCGGAGAGACACAGGCGAAGTTCCAGAGCGGTGAGAGCGTCTTGTCTTCACCCACGATGGTCGACGGCATTCTGTACATCAAAAGCAGCGACGACTTCGTCTACGCACTCGATACGGGAACGACAGCGTCGAGCGTCGATTCACGGGTAAGGCTCGGAACGCTTGGTCACCACGAGAACCGGACCGGCGCGCGTCCAACAGTCGGTCTGTCCGTGGACCCACTCCAGCCAGTGGTCAACGAGGAGGCGACGTTCGACGCGAGCGAGTCCGACACACCACGAGGGGAGATTTCCGAGTACCGCTGGGACTTCACCGACGACGGTACCTTCGAGGAGGAGGGGAGTGACCCGGTGACACAGTGGACGTTCGACGAGGCGGGCACACACACCGTCACCGTCGAAATCGAGACGACGCGAGGCGACGTGGCGACACGCACGATTTCAGTAACGGCTGTCGACGAGTCGGGACTCACCGAGACCTGGCGCTACGACGCGAACAGCAGCGTCCGCTCCTCGTCGACAGTGGTTGACGGGACTGTTGTCTTCGGAAGCAACGACGGCAACGTGACCGCCGTCGACGAAGATACTGGCGAGAAGGAGTGGACGTTCGAGACCGGAAGCGTCGTCCGCTCCTCGCCGACTGTTGTCGATGGAGTGGTGTACGTCGGAAGTAACGACAACTACGTCTACGCGCTTGACCTTGAGACTGGAGACGAACTGTGGGCGTTCGAAGCCGACAGTGTGGTCTACTCCTCGCCGACGGTCTCGGATGATACGGTCTACGTCGCCAGTCACGACGGGACACAGTCGAGATTCCCGTCGCTACAGTCCTTCAATGGGACGCTCTTCGCCATCAACGCCTCCAGCGGTGAGGAGCGCTGGTCGTTCGACACCGGAGATTACCTCCGGTCATCGCCGACCGTCTACAACGACACCGTGTACGTTACGAGCCAGGATAACTACCTGTACGCTCTCGACGCGGCGACGGGCAACCTGACCTGGAAAGAGGAGGGTCTCGAGGACATTTACAGTTCACCGATTGTCGCCGACGGACTCGTCATCGTGACTGCCGACTGGGGCTTTAGCGTCGCCGACGAGAACGTCTTCGCGTTCGATGCCACCTCGGGAGAGAAAGTCTGGGAGGCGGAGATATCGAGTGTGGGTCCAGACGAAATCACCGGAGGCAAATTCCTGAAGTCTTCGCCCACAGTGGTGGGTGAGACGGTCTACGTCGGCGGTGCCGGCCGACTGTACGCGCTCGACCTCCAGACGGGCGAGCGAGTGTGGGATACAGAGATAGAGGGACTCGTCCGCTCGTCTCCGACGGTTGCGGGTGGAACCGTCTACGTCGGAAGCGATGGCAACTCCTCCGACGAGGGATTCCTCGCTGCCATCGACGCAGAGACGGGAGACAGTGAGTGGACGCTCGAAGTGAACGGAGCCGTCTACGCGTCACCGACGGTCGTCGACGGAACCATCTACGTCGGCAGCCTCGACGGGATGGTTCGGGCAATCGACACCACCGGAAACGCATCGAGCGTCGATTCACGTGTTCTTCGCGGAACGCTCGGTCACCACGACCGGGTGGGTGCAGTGTTGCGGTACGCTCCCGACAAACCGTTTGCGACCGGAGCGATAACGTTCGAT
>PUMG01000073.1 GCA_003551265.1 Halovenus sp. | reverse complement strand
GTCGCGCTCTGGTTCTTGCTCATGGCGGTCGTCGAAGTCGGGTCGAAGAAAGTTACCGCAGGCACAGACCAGGGGAAACTGCGCGAACCCGCGCGTAACGCCCGCCCGTTCTTCCTCGCGGCGTCCGTGCTCGCGCTGTTGTTGCTGGTCAACGCGGGCCTGATATCGGCGAACACGCTCGGATTCCTCTAGTGCGGCGGTCTCTCGTCCACTACTTTCTCTCGTCGAGGACTCGTTCTAGACCCGTGTGGTGTACAGCGAGTAGACGATGATGAGAAAGCCGAGCGCGATGAGCGCGCTCTCGATGAGCAGTCCGAGCTGGAAGCCAGCATCGAGCACCTGGTCGACGATTCCGGCGAGGAACGTCCCGAGAGTGACGATGCCGAACCCGAGTGTGAGCGCGCCGAGCGAACGCGAGCGCGTCCGACGGTATGCTCGGTAGGCCAGGTAGGTGATGAGACCACCGAGGACGAGCGTGAGTGTTTTGAACCCGATGATGAGCGTCGTTGTTGTGATTTCGTAGGGACTCATGTTTCTTTTCGAACCTCCGACCAGAGTTCTGCGAGGCGTTCGTCGGCCGTGCGGGGTCGTCGGGAGATATCGACTTCTAACTCGTTGGTCTCCGAGAGAGAGACAGCCACCTCCTCAAACCCCACGGCGTACTTGCTGGCGTGTTGTCCGTCCGACCGAATCTGGACACCCTCTTCGAGCAGCGATGCCTCGGTGAGCATATCGAGCTTTCGATACGTCGTCGACAGCGGAATCTCCGTTGCCGTCGCTATCTCGTCGGCAGTCATCGGCTCGGTGAGGACGCTGACGATTCGCCGGCAGTTCTCGTCGTGCAACGCCTCCAGTACGGACGAAAGCTCCGGTTCGTCGTCCGCGAACGGGTCACGGACCATCTATCCGGGTCTTTGACCCGAGTCTTTTTAACGTTGGTGAGGCGAGCACCGGGGCCCGAATCTCTCCTCCTGTTTTTGCACGAGTTTCCGCTATCGACCGGCCTTTTGTCTCTCGGTCCGAAGCGACGACCACATGAGCACACTCTTTTCCGAACTCTCACTTCGGGAGACGACGAGTTCGAACCGCGTGATGGTCTCGCCGATGTGTCAGTACTCCTGTGACGACCGGGACGGTCGGGCGACTGACTGGCACCTCGTTCATCTCGGCTCGCGAGCAGTCGGCGGTGCGGGTATCGTGATGACAGAGGCGACGGCTGTCGAACCCCGGGGACGTATCTCGCCGGAAGACCTCGGTATCTGGAGCGACGACCACGTCGAGGCGCTCGAACCGATCACCCGGTTCATCACCGACCAGGGGTCGCTCCCGGCAATCCAGCTCGCCCACGCCGGGTGGAAAGCCTCGACAGTCCGCCCTCGCGACGGTCACGACACGCTCCATCCGGAGAACGGTGGCTGGCCCGTCGCTGGTCCCACGACCGACTCGTTTCCGTACGACCGCGCAGTACCGGAGATAGAACGCCTCGCAACCGACGACATCGACGTGATTGTCGACGCGTTCGGACGTGCTGCAGAACGAGCAGTGGAGGCTGGATTCCGTATCGTCGAGGTTCACGCCGCACACGGCTACCTGCTCCATCAGTTCCTCTCGCCCGTGACGAACACCCGCGAGGACGACTACGGCGGTGACTTCGAGGGCCGAACCCGGTTCACACGCGAGGCGACAGCGGCTGTCCGTGAGGCGGTTCCGGACGAGTTGCCCGTGTTCGTCCGTCTCTCTGCGACCGACTGGCTCTCTGAGCGCGAGTCGTGGACTGTCGAGCAGTCGATTCGGCTGGCTGACTGCCTTGCCGACCTCGGTGTCGACCTCATTGACGTCTCTTCGGGCGGCATCTCTCCCCACTCCTACCCCGAGTATCAGGGTCCAAACTACCAGCTTCCGGCCGCAGAGCGCATTCGAACCGAGACGGAATCAGACGTCGCAGTCGGGACAGTCGGTGGCATCACGACACCCGAACAGGCCGAAGCTATCGTCGCAAACGATCGCGCCGACCTCGTCATCGTCGGTCGCGAGCATCTCCGTGACCCGTACTTCACGCTTCGGGCCGCCGCAGCACTTGGCGTCGAGGATGTGGGCGGGCCGCCACAGTATCGCGGCGTCTTCCGGGACTAATAACGGTATTTTCACGAACTGTTGTCCGTCACAGCCTCCGCCTGTCGTTGCTGCCGTCCGATTTTCCGCACGTACTGATAGACGACACTCAGAACCAGCGAGTTCATGCAGATACTCGAAATCAGGAGGCATCGGTTTCTCATGATTCGCCACTTCGACGCCTGGGTGTTGTCGGGGGAGACGAACGCGAGGAGCTGAGAGACTGTGGCTCCGAGCCAGCCGAGAACTGCAATCGCGAGCAGGTGACGCTGTGTCCGTCGCATACGAGAACTACGTGACGAGTTGTGATATACACCAACCACGAGGGCCACCACCACGGTTCGTGTTGCAGAAAACACTTGTCAACCCCGAGAAAAAGAGTGGTATGAAACGGCGCGAACTCCTCGCGACGGTGGGAGCTGGAACCGCCATCGGTCTGGCGGGCTGTACGTCAGCTTTCAACGACGAGCGCGGAGTCGAACTGCTGGGGCTCGGTGTCGTCAACTGGACTGACGAACCCACAACCATCGACGTGCGACTGGAGCGGGACGACGAGACACTCGAAGAAGCCACGTACGAACTGGAATCCGGTGAAGGCGATTCGTTCGACTGTACATGGCCATCTGAACCTGGAGAGTTCGTCGTTTCGACTCGCACTCCGGACGAAGACGACTGGGACGCCCGCGATTTGACCGACCGTGGCTCGGACTGTATCAGGTCGTACGTCGTCGTCGAAGACGATGGGGTGACCATACTCAGCAACACAGAGTGCGATCCTCCCGAGGAGACGTGCTAGCGACACCGTTCCGGTCGACAGATTACACGTGCACCGCGATGGCTCCCGTCGACCGATCTCACTCGAAGAAATCGTCGAGACGCTGTGCTGCCTCTTCGACACGTGGGGAGACGAGCGCGAAGCGCATCCAGTCCGCCCGTGACTCGCCGAAGGCTTCACCGGGCATCCCGGCGACGCCAGCCTCGTCGATGAGCCACTCGACGTTCTCCATCGTGCCCGGAATCCCCGGGAAACGGGCCATCACGTAGAAACTTCCCTCCGGTGTAGTGTACTCCGCACCAGCCTCGTCGAGTGCAGTCGTGAACCGCTCGATGCGCTCGGTCATCCGCTCGCGGGCCGCCTCGTAGTACTCCGGCCCGGTCTCTCGAAGGGCACGAAGAACTGCTGTCTGTGCCGGTCGTGAGATAGCGACGTTCGTGAGCATGTGTCTGGTCCGTGCTGCGCTCACGAGATTGCCGTAAGGTTCCGGTTCGTCAGGATGGGGGAAGATCGCGTAGCCGACTCGCCAGCCAGTAATCGCCATCGACTTCGAGAACGAGTTGGTGACGATTCTGTGCGGTGAGTCGAACGAGAGCGCCGACGTGAACCGCCCGGAGTAGTCGAAGTGGTCGTACACCTCGTCGCTGACGAGCATCGCCCCGTGCGCTTCGGCAATCTCGACGAGCGCCTCGATCGTGTCGCCGTCGTAGGTCACACCCATCGGATTGTTCGGCGAGTTGACGACGATGAC
>PUMG01000359.1 GCA_003551265.1 Halovenus sp. | reverse complement strand
GGAGCCGACCTCTTTAACGTCGTAGCACTCCATGGTTTCGCTCCTGTTGCACAGCCGTAGATGCTCTTTAAAAGATCATATAACAGAAGCAAAAAAAGTACAAGGTAAATATTGTCAATTAGCGTTATTTATGAAAATATTTTTCTTTTATGTTGTTTTATGCCTTGTACCAAAGGTCGAAAAGCTCTTTGCTTATGGTAAAATTAATTCGAAAATCTTAGTTCCAAGGGTGCGGAAGATGAGTTAGACCACAAATATCGAATCATTAAAATAAATGAATTTTTCGATAGTATGCAAAACTAAATTTCCCTTTTGTTCAGTACCTGTCCAAACATCTACGAGTAATCCACCATTTAAGACTTTTTAAAATGTCTTCCAGGATACAGACCGGTGCAGCTAATTTATGACTTTTATAATAATCACGCAACCTTCTTCTTGCCGTTAGAATAAGGCTATTTTTTATAAACTTTTGAGAAAGAGTCTTTAAATGAATGGAACCAATTATAGCTTTTTCAGGTGTGGGGTGTAATAAAAACCAAGAATATTTGAAGGAAGGATGGTAAAATGGGCAGGATTAAAGTGAATAATGTAATTCGCTTATTCATTAATCTGGGTATGGTTGCTTTATTCATATTTGCAGGCATGACTTTTGGAGCTGAAAGTTCGGGAACCTCGGAATATTCGCAGGCACAGGATGAAGAAAAATTGCAGCAGTTTACTGTGGCCGGGCATGTTCTGGGTTTCGGGGAAAAAGAAGATTACCTGGCCGGTATTGATGATGCCCTGCAAATTGAGTATGTCAGTGGCAGCACTGTTTCACCCATAACTGAGAGCAGTGGTCCTGAAACAAATGGTGTGTCTTTATTAGAAAATGTGCATTATAGCGGCACCTGGCCGGAAACCTACGGGCAACATATTGCTGGTGCCGTGCAGCTTGAGCAGCAGGCCGAGAACCAGGTTGGTTTTACCCTCAGTCCCTATGGCCATGATCATGCTTTCTATACCGACCCGGTTTATCAGTGGCACACATTCTACGGCGGAGCAGATTATGACGGAGGTTTTAGTATTGCCGTGGACTATTCAGGTAATATCTATGTGGTTGGATCCAGCATAGCCACCTGGAACGGGCCCGGCGGTGAGGAACCTCTCAACCCACATTCTGGTAGCTTGGAGAACCTAGTGATTGTTAAGCTGAACAGTGCCGGTGATTACCAGTGGCACACCTTCTACGGCGGAACAGACCAGGACTTTGGTTACGGCATCGCCGTGGATTCTTCAGGTAATGTCTACGTGACTGGAAGAAACGGAAGTGGCACCTGGAACGGACCCGACGGGGAAGAACCTCTCACCGACCATTCCGGTACCGGTATAGTTATTCTCAAGTTGGACAGCTCTGGTTCCTACCAGTGGCACACTTTCTACGGTGGAGGAACAACAACGAACATTGGTCGAGACATTGCCCTGGACTCCTCAGGAAATGTCTATGTAACTGGAACAAGCTATGCCACCTGGACCGGTCCCGATGGGCAAGAGCCACTCAACGACCATGACGGTGGTCAACACACACAACATTTAACAAACATAGTTATCGTTAAGCTGGATAGTACCGGTGCCTACCAGTGGCACACTTTTTACGGTGGACAATGGACCCAACTGGGTCACGGTATCGCCGTTGACTTTTCAGGAAATGTTTACGTGACCGGAAGTAACAGCGGCGAATGGACCGGACCCGACGGGGAAGCGCCCCTTACCGACCATGCCGGTACCGCTATAGTCATCCTCAAACTGGATAATACCGGTGCCTACCAGTGGCACACCTTCTACGGTTGCTACAGTGGTCAAGGGCGAGACATCGCCGTGGACTCCTCAGGAAGTGTTTATGTAACTGGAAACAGCAATAATTCCTGGACCGGTCCCGATGGGCAAGAGCCCCTCAATCCTCATGCCGGTGGTGGGAATATAGTAATTGTAAAGTTGGACAGCGCTGGTTCCTACCAGTGGCATACCTTTTATGATGGAGGCGGGTACGGTATCTCCGTGGATTCCTCAGGGTATGTTTTTGTGACCGGAGGAAGTTATCTTGACAGTTGGAATGGCCCCGATGGGCAAGAGCCCCTTAATCCACATGCCGGTGGTAGGAATACAGTTATTGTAAAGTTGGACAGCGCTGGTTCCTACCAGTGGCACAGCTTCTATGGTGGAGCATCTACTCATAGTAATTACAGAGCTCGTGGTAATGATATTGCCGTGGATTCGTCAGGCTATGCTTACATAACAGGAATAAGTCGTGAAACCTGGAGTGGGCCCGATAATACAGAGCCCCTCAACCCTTATGCAGGTGACGGCAATTTTGACCTTGTAATTATCAAAGCCAAAACCACCCTCTCCCCCAAGGTCACCACTGTTGCCGCCTCGGACATCGATACCTGGTCAGCCACATTAAACCTGACCTACATGGCAGGTGATTACACCCCTGAAGTGCGCTTTGCTTACCGTGAGGATGGTGATGAAGAATGGACCGAGAGTGAGTGGGTAGCAGATCCCGGTTCACCCTACGCCCTGACCGTCACAGGTCTTGACTCTGCTACCATCTACGATTTCAAGGCCCAGCTTAAATATAACGACACTGTGATCGAGGGTGAAATCTTACAGTTTACCACACAAGCTTCGAGTCGTGATGCCAACCTTTTCAGCCTGGAGGTAGACCCAGGCGAGCTTTACCCGGATTTTGACCCTGAAACAACAGAATACACAGTGGAAGTAGCGTGTGATGTTGAGACCATCGCTATTACCGCTACTTTGTCTGACACAAATGCCGCCATGACCATTAATGGAGACGAGGCGGCCAGTGGAGTAGCAGAAACAGTAACCCTTGGCGGCCCCGGCACATCAATCGATATCGAGATTGAAGTGACTGCAGAGGACGGGGAAGCAGTTAAAACTTACACGCTCACCGTCAACCGGGCGGAAGAAGAACAGGGCACTCGTCTCAGCGGCGGTAACCGCTTTGAGACAGCAATAGCGATTTCTAAGGATATTTACCCCGAAGCAAAAAGCGCCGATGCGGTGGTAATTGCCCGATCTGATCAGTTTGCCGATGCCCTGCCCGGGGGAGTGCTGGCCTATAAAGAAAGGGGGCCCTTGCTGATTACCGAATCAGATCAGCTGCATGAAAAAGTAGAAGAGGAAATCGAGCGGGTCCTTAAAGACGGCGGCACTATATATATCCTGGGTGGACCGGCTGCCATTTCAGAAGCAGTGGAAGGTGAGCTGCGCAGCATGGGCGGTTATGTAGTTGAACGCATTGCCGGTGGCAATAGAACCGAGACTGCCTACAAGATAGCCAGGGCAGTAGGTGATGAGTCAGGGAAGGCGATTATTGCCTACTCGCGTAATTACCCCGATGCTTTGGCCATATCCTCATATGCAGCCATGGAAGGGGTGCCAATTTTGACCAGCGATACCGATCAATTAAGCGATGAAGCTGAAAAGTACCTTGCGGAAAAAAATGTAGGACAGGTCTATGTAGTTGGAGGTACTGGTGTGATCTCTGTTAATGTTATGACGGAGATAGAGGAAATAGTAGGTTCGGGCAATGTAAAACGGCTTGGTGGGACAAACCGTTACGCCACTGCCCGGGAAATCGCTGCAGAATTTTTCC
>PUMG01000306.1 GCA_003551265.1 Halovenus sp. | reverse complement strand
ACGAGCACCGACGAGACGGAGTGGGAGAGCGACACCTCGGCCGATGGCTACACGCTGGGTGACGTGGTGAAACGAAAAGATAACTCGTAATCGTTACCCACGAACGCCGAGTCGATTGACGAACGACCGGGCGGACTGGGTGACTTCGCCGGGATGTGGCAGCCCGAGGCGGTACTGGAGACGGTCGTGTCGTCTGAACGGTTCGAACACCGCTGGCTCTGCGAGTTCCCAGATAGTCGCCGCCTGCGTAGTCGGCTGGTGTCTTCGGAGAATCGCATTCGCCGCCCGCCGCCCGGCCTCGTTTGCGGATTCCATCGACGCCAGATCCGAGTTCGTCCTGACGAAATCACCGGCGATGGTGAGGTTCTCGATGCTGGTCTCGGCGGATGGACGGTGTTTCAGTGAGCCAACAGTGTTGATGAGCAGCGGCGAGCGGTTCTCGACGCCATCGTTGGTCTCGACGATAGCGGGGTCCAGGAACCACTCCACGAGCACATCGTCGGTCAACACGTCCTCGGTTGCGTTCAGATGTGCTTTCAGCTGCTCCCAGACCTCCGTTGCGATTTCCGCTCGTGTACAGGCGCGTGCGGGTATCCCGTAGACGATGCCCGGGGTTTCCCAGTCAGAGGCGATGACCGAGAGCACTCCCTCGACGTCGTCCGGAGCTGTCGTCTCGAAGTCGTGACCACTCCAGAACTGGCGCTGGGAGATGGACGTCAGCGCCCACGGGGAGTCTGTGTACACCTGATGGCCACGAGTAAGCGAGATATCCGTCGAGAGGTAGAACTGTACGCCGTTCATCCAGGCGGTGTCGAGGCGCTCGATACCCTCCAGTTCGGACGCTGCTCTGGCAATCTCCGGTGTCACGAAACTGGGGGCGACGTGGACTGGCACTGCGAGTACGAACTCGTCTGCTTCGATTCGGTTCCCGTCCGTTCGCTCTGCGCCAGTAATTCGGCGACCGTCGAACAGTAATCGCTCAACCGGGGTACTGGCATGGAGTTCGACGTCGAGTGAGTCGAGATACTCGACCCAGGGCCGAATCCACACTTCGCTGGTGGGACCGTTGAGAATTCGCTCGGCCGGTCTGGTCGGGTCCATCTGTCCGAACAGCAACTGGAGGTAGATGACGCCCATCGTTCGGGCGCTGGCGAGACGAGGACGGAGAGCAACGAGCGCCTGTGTCGCCGACGCAAGTCGTTCTCGGAGCGCTTCTGAGCGGTTGTCTGCGTCGATGAACTCCCACCACGAGACGTTGTCGAGTTCGTGCTCGCGGCGCTGATCACAGGCGGTCAGGATGTACAGAAAGCGTTCGAGCAAGAACGCACGGTCTTCGGGCGGCAGGTCGTCGATGAACGCGGGTCGGAGCGTCTGCATCCACTCGCGGACTGATTCTGGCTGTCCCGTTCTGGCCCGCTGCGCCGGTTGGTCGGTACTGGCGACGAGCGTCTCCTCGGTCACGACGAGGTTGTCCGCAACTGTTCCCTCGGCAGTCGGAATCCGCTCCATCGTCTCGACGACGTGTCTGTAAAACGCCGGAAAGAACCGAAAGCCGTGTTCACCGTGGAGGGGACCATGCTGGGCAACTGGATACGAGCGCGCTTTCCCGCCGAACCTGTCGCTCGCCTCGTAGACCTCGACAGCGATATTGCGCTCGGCAAGCTCCTGGGCAGCAGTGAGTCCCCCGATACCGCCGCCAATGACTGCGACTCTCGTCATAAATAGTGTACCGTACCTGCGTCGATTAAGCCTGCGGCCAACTCTGTTAGGAGTGTCGTTGTTCGCTCACAAGCGGTGGGAAGGGGATTCGAACCCCTGAGTCCTCTCGGACACCTGCTCTCAAGGCAGGCGCGTTAGGCCACTTCGCTATCCCACCCGTGATACACGTTTCACACGAGCGCTTTAAGACTTGTCGGAACCGGTCGATACTGTCGGTCGAGACTCCCCACCCGCGACAACCTGCAGTTCCCACTCCTCGAGCAGCGCCGCCGTCCGGCGTGGTACAATTCGGCCAGCGGCCCTGCGAGCGCGGACAAGCGTCACGACAGTCGCCAGATCCGCAGGCGATGCAACCAACGGTAACTGTGGCAGATAATCAACCGAGAGGCCTGCCTCGAGCGCACGGGCTGTCATCGTCTCGACTGCAGGTGTCGAAAAGGCGCCATCGAAATCGACCGGCTCACAGAAACCCGCGAAGTACAGTCGTCCACCTGTCGTGGGACCCAGCACGACGTCGCTCGCTCGAAGTTTCATCGCAACCGTCCCGATGTGTTCGCGCCCGAGCAACGGTGTTGCCGGGTCGACGATGCCCACGGTTCGCTCACCCTCGACGTCGAGTAGGTGTGTAAGCGTGTTGCCGACGCGACCGGCGTAGGTCTCACCGACCTGTACCTCGTATCGGACTGACTCCGACTCCGGAAGTTCGTCCTCGAGAACATCCCGCAGCGCAGCCTCCGGGTCCACATCTTCAGCGACCCGCTCTGGTGAGGGATAGTTCACGAGCAGGTCGGCCTCGCCGTGTTGGACCATCTCGCAGACGTCTGCGAGCATCGCGCGATAGAGCGACACTGCCTGGGAACTTGACAGCGGGCTGGGATGCAGCGCAGGCAACACGTTTTCGTCAGGGACGTCGGCAAGGACAACCACCGTAGTCATGTCTCTTCCTCTGGTGTCTGGCATCTTGGGGCTTTAGATTCGCAGCCTGTGCACGCTCGTACAGATGTCCACCTCAACCGCCCGAAAGCCCGTGGCATTTTATACCCGCCCTGCCTACCGTGAGATATGCAGTGGCGCACCCTCGCTGGCATCGTCGCGGTCGTTGTCGTCGTACTCGGCGGTATCGGTATCGTCAGCAACTTCTTCCTTGAAAACGACCTGCTGTTCGCATCCGAGATGCAAACCGGGGCGGTGGTTTCTCTCGGGTTCGTGTTGCTCGCACTCGCGGTGTTCGCGCTCGTCGGACGGCCCTGGACTAGGTGGAGCAGAACCCCGTACTGGTAGGACCGAACACCGGTTGGAACCCCTAACTGTTTTCCGCAGTGGCTTCCAAGAGAGAGTATGGTGTTCGACCTCGTACTGACGAACCTGCCGCTTTTTTTGATACTGGTCGGTGCGGGCCTCATCGTCGCTGAAGCGTTTGCGCCCGGTGCACACTTCTTCGTGGTGGGGGTCGCGCTGTTTGCCGCCGGTCTGGTCGGGTATCTGGGGGCGTTCGTCCTCCCCGGCACAATCAACCTGCTCATCATGAGCCTCGTCGTTCTCGTGGCGTCGGTGGCGACGCTGTGGGCGTATCGCGAACTCGACCTCATGGGCGGTCCCAGCAAGGGCAAGACGAAAGACTCGTCCTCGCTCCGTGGGTCGACCGGCCGTGTCACCGAACGAGTGACGCCAACGCAGGGAGAGATCAAACTCGAAGAAGGCGGGTTCAACCCGTACTACAAAGCCCGGAGCCTGGACGGTGAAATCCCCGAGGGAGATGAAGTGATTGTCGTCGACCCTGGCGGTGGAAACGTCGTCACCGTCGAGTCTGTCTCGAGAATACGCGACGACATCGACCGTGAACTCGAACGCGACCGCGAGCAACAGCGCAGCAGAGAACGCGAGAGCGAAACGACGTAACTGTTCTTCCAGATACGATACTCACCGAGAGTCTCAGTGAGAGCTCAGGAGTTCGTGGTCTGCTGTTCGCGCCAGTCAGTGAGTTCGTCCTCGTCAGCGTCGTCGAGTTTCTTCTCGTAGTACGCCATCGGGTGGGCAATCGTCTCACAGAGGTCATCCATATTGACACAGTCGCCGTACGACTGCATCGTCGCACACGACGGCGTCGAGTACGCTGTTGGACTGGTTTCCCCACGGATGTGGTCGACCTGATAGCGAGTCGCCTCTTCCCCAAAACCAGGGTTCACCTCGAACAGGTCGACAATCTCGTCAGTCGTCATCCCGATGCTCGTCAGGAACGACGCGATGGCGAAGCGTGAGTGATGTGCGAGGTGCTCGCCTTTCTGGACCTGGTCGAGGAGCGCGCGCATACACGGTGGAAACAGTTCGGGAACGACCGTGTCGATGTCGCGCATCAGGTCGAGGTCGGCGAGCGCTGCCCGCACTCGTGCGCACTCGTCGGTCAGTTCGTCACCAATGACAGCCGGGACAGCCAGCGGAAGCCCCTCGGAGACTCGCTGTTTGACAGCCTGTGCAACCAGCGCGAGCAGTTCGGACCGTTGGATGGAGACCTCACCATCACGGACCGGTCGGTTGACGAGTCGCCACTCGGGATTCCGTTTGTCAGCCGCCAGCGCGAGATACGTCCCGACGTTGACAGCGTACCCGTCGGGTGTCTCTCGGACCGCCTCGGCAAGGTCGAACTCCGCCAGGAGGAGGTCCTGTGTGAGTTGTTGTCGCTGCACACTTCTGAGCTCGACCGACTGTTCGAGGTCGTACGCAAACCGGTCGTGGGCGGTTCTCGCCTCGGCGAACGCATACTTGCGCGTCAGGAGGTGTTCGTCGACGAGCGAGACGATGACCCGGGCGACCGGATACGAGAGTAACTCCACACGCGTCCGACGGTGAGTCTCTCCGACGTCGGCGTCTTCGAGTGCGCCTTCGATGCGCTCCAGCGCTCGCTCGACGACCGCTGGCTCGCTGGTCACGACGTTGACGAGGTCGACTTCTGCCTCCTCGACTGCCTCGCGCGCCGACCGAAAGAACGGATAGCGCGCGTGGAGCGGTCTCATACTTGTCTCTCTTGCGGGGCCGCCATCAAAAAGTCGACGGACGCGATCTGGTGCAACCTAACAACTCTTCATCAAAAGCAACACTGATGCGGTGCTATCGGTCTTCGATCTCCCGGATGATCTGCTCGGGATTGCCGCCGTCGTTCACCAGTCTCCGGTACTGCTCGTTACTCACTTCGACAGTCCGCGTCTTCCCCTGCCGCACTACGTCGAGGCGGACCGTCCCCTGTGGGTTGTTTCTGAGTCGGAACGAAGCAATAGCGGTGAAGACGAACCACAGCGCGATTGCACAGCCAACGCCGTAGAGCATCATCGTCTCGAACGCCAGCGGATCCGCAGTTCGTGTCCAGCGACCGGGGTACACCTGCCAGAACAGGGCAACTCCAGCGCCAGCGACGAGGGTTCCGAAGGCGACTCCGAGACGCGTCCGTCGACTCGCGGGAAGCACCACGACGATGCCAAACAGCATGGCTGGTATCCCGAGACCGGCCGCGACACCAGCGTACTGCTTTGCGGTTGTACTCTCGCCACGGAAGCCAACAAGTCCCATAGCCACGATAATCGCGGCAACACCGACTCCGACGAGGACCATCCCGGCAACGACTCTGCGTGGATTGTCCAACCCTGACCGCCTGCGGTTGTAGGCCTCGTCCAGGCTCGTCATACGCCTCTGTACCGTCCCCTCATACAAAACGATACGTCAGACGAACGCAAGACGACGGGACCGGTCACGCTCGGACAGTGCTGGCGAAGGCAGGTCTGGTGCTCGACGGGTGTGACACGGTGGTCTTATCGAAAAAACCAAACAGTAACCGGACGAACGGGGAGGTATGAGCGCAGATCAGGAACAGCGGACGATACGGTGTCTCGTCGCCAAGGTTGGGCTGGACGGCCACGACCGGGGCGCACACGTCATCTCGCGCGCGTTCCGAGACGCTGGCTTCGAGGTTATCTACTCCGGGCTTCACCGCGCCCCCGAGGAGATTGTACAGGCAACTGTCCAGGAGGACGTCGACGTTCTCGGCATCTCGATTCTCTCCGGGGCACACGACACACTCGTTCCCGACATCATCGAGGGGCTGAAATCCTACGATGCGTTCGACGACACGCTGGTGCTCGTCGGTGGCATCATCCCCGACGACGACGAAGCCGAACTCAAAGAACTCGGCGTGGCCGAGGTGTTCGGTCCCGGCGCGTCGATGGAGCAGATGATAGCGTACGTTCGTGAGAACGTCCCCGAGAGAGAATGAGCGGTCTCATCGACGACCTTCTGGCCGGCAAGCACCGGGCGCTCGCTCGCGTCATCTCGAACATCGAGGACCGCCGCCCTGGCTATCGCGAACTGGTTTCGGAACTCCATCAGCACACCGGCAGCGCGGACGTCATCGGCGTGACGGGGTCACCGGGCTCTGGCAAATCGACGCTGGTCGACAAGATGGCCGCAACCTACCGCGAACGCGGTCTCACTGTCGGCATCATCGCTATCGACCCGTCGTCGCCGTTCACCGGCGGCGCAATCCTCGGCGACCGCATCCGGATGGGCTCGAACATCGGCGACATGGACGTGTTCGTCCGGTCGATGTCCGCCCGTGGGTCACTCGGTGGGCTTTCGACTGCGACGACAGACGCCGTCAAAGCGCTCGACGCCTTCGGCAAGGACAAGATCATCATCGAGACTGTCGGTGCCGGACAGAACGAGATCGATATCGTCAAAACTGCCGACACGGTGATGGTGCTGGTGCCACCGGGAAGCGGCGACGACGTGCAGATGCTCAAAGCGGGAATCCTCGAAATCGGTGACATATTCGTCGTCAACAAGGCCGACCGAAAGGGCGCAAACCGTACCGTCCAGCAACTCCGGGAGATGCTCGAATACAACCGTGGCGGCATCCCCGAATCGGGTGGGCACCACGGAGCGGGAGCGATGGAGCAGGTCGACGGACTCCAGCTAGAGGCTGAGACGGAGACAGACCGCTGGCGAGCCGAAATCGTCGAAACGGTCGCAAAAACTGGCGAGGGTGTCGACGAACTGCTCGACGTGCTCGAATCCCACGCGAGTCACATCGAGCGCTCTGGGGAACGCGAAGAGCACGTTCGTGCTCGCTACGCCGAGGAGATTCGGACGCTCGTCCGTGAAGACGTCAACGAGTTATTGGCAGAGGAACTCACCGTTCGAGGTGGAATGGACGCGTACGTCGAGGCGGTCGTCGAACGGGAAACGGACCCATACGCCGTCTCGGACGAACTTATCGAACCACTCGCCGAGTGCGTCCGAACGCAACGCGAGTCACGAGAGCAACAGTGACTTCCACCCAGTCAACAGTGAGTTCCACCCAAGTAACACGAGTGCGAGAAAGATGTGTTCACCGTCGACGACGAACCCGTAAAAAAGCGGGCCGCGCTCGGGCGTCGCAACGAGACTGTAGCCGAAGACGTATCCCGTGAACGCGAGCAAGAGCAGAGACACCGGGTCGAGTACACCGACCAACACGAAGGAAACGACGACCAGCGAAACGACGACTGTTGCGGCGGCCGCCAGCGTGCGGGTACGCCGGGGACCGTACCGGACCGCAAGGGTGTCGATTCCTGCCTCACTGTCACCCTCGATATCTTTGATGTCGAAAACGGCAGCAGCAATCGTTATCATCGCCGTGATAAAACCGGCAAAGAAAAGCACGTCGGTGCTCCAGAGCATGCCGTAATACACGCCGACGCCGAGCGGGATGAGTCCCCACGAGAGTCCCACGAGCAGGTTCTTCACGAGCAAGATCTGTTTGAACCCGACAACGGAGTACAACACGGCGACGAGCAGCGGAATCGCCATCGCTGGCGCACCAGGAATCTGCCGGGTAATTGCGACTCCCGTAGCGAGAAGATAGAGCACGATACCGACGGTCAGAAGTAACCTGCCGTAGCGGCCGATGAACGTCGCTCGTCCGGGCGTGTTCCGTCTATCCTCGGCAAAATCTGTGAGTCTGTTGAACGAGTAGACGAACATCGTGACGGCGAAGACGATAAAAAACGGTATCGGGTCGAACGAAAGGCTGGCGAGGAGAACCGTCGAGACGGCGACACTGGTCGCCGACAGCGAGATGAAGACGTTCGAGTGAACCAGCACTCGAATAGCGGTCCCGAGCGTTGCGGTCAGTGTGTGAATCAGTGCCATCGTGTGTTCAGAACGCTGTCTCGTCGTTGGGCGTGGCGACACAAAAACGGGGCGGGCGCGATTTGGGCACGCGCATTCTTTTATTACCCCAAAAGAATGGGGAGTCCGGTGATGTTGTACTGGCGGTTTGCTGGTTCCTGCGGAAAGTATCGAGGCGGATAGCGACCGACCTGATTGTAGAAGTCGGTGAAGATTTCCCGAACGTCACCAACAGTCCCACCCGTGTTCATGTCCATCTCATCGCGGATGAGTCGCCGCGAGACGTACGAGAAAGTCGGATTGCGACCGTCGAGAATATCCTCAGGGTTCGACGGGAAAGCAACGTCGAAGTGCACCATCTTTGCTCGGTTCCGGAACCAGTCGTTTGGACGGAAATCATTGTAACACCTCGGCTGGTGTCGGCACTGCGGCAGCATCTCGTTCGACAATCTCCATAACGTCTGTGGCAACGAACTCGCGATTTCGTTCCCGTTGCTCAACCTGTAGTAACACGCCGTCCTCGACGAGTCTGCCGACGGCGTTGTTTGCAGCAGGATACGACATGTCGATTCGTTCCGCGGCCATTGGGACGGTGAGATACGGCTGCTCGAACAGCACGTCGACGAGTCGCTGCACCGACTCCGACGCGGTTTCGTACGTCTCTCGATACGTTTCGTACTGGTCGAGTAGTAGTTTGGCCCGGCCGAGCACCTCCTCGGCCTGGTCACGCATTCCCGACACGAAAAACTGAATCCACTCCTCCCACGCTCCCTCTTCGCTGACCGCCAGCAGTCGGTCGGTGTACTCCTCCCGGTTCGCTTTGATGTAGGCGCTCATGTAGAACAACGGCTTCGTGAGTGCGTCGCAGGCAACGAGCATGAGAATTGCCAACAGTCGCCCGACGCGGCCGTTCCCATCTTTGAACGGATGAATCGTCTCGATCTGGTAGTGAACGAGCGCAACGTCGACGATGTCTGGGAAGTGAGACGGGGACTGCACGTAGGAGAGCAGTGACTCCATCATCGAGTCGACCATCTCGGCTTTTGGCGGTACGAAGCGAACGGATCGCTGCCACGGTTCGTTCGATTCCTCGATCCACGCGTAATCAGGGCGAAACTCCCCGGGCAACGGATCTTCCTCGTCGGTTGCTCCGGTCTCCATGACGGTACTGTGAAGTCCCAGCAGGAGTTCGAGCGTGATGTTGTCCGGTGTGCGACCACGCTCGAGAAGTTGCTGGCTCGCTGCCTGGAGCGCCTCGACGTAGTTCATCGCCTCCTGTACGTCTCGACTGCGCGCAGAGGTATCACCGCCGGCGGTCGCTCGATAGATGTCGGTCGTCGTCACCTGCGTTCCCTCGATTTGCGAGGACTGTTCGGCCTCTTTGTAGAGCAGGGGCTTGAAGACGGTTTCCGCGTCCTCCACCTGTCCCCTGAATCCGTCCAATCGGCCGAGCGCGTGCATGGTTCGCTCGACGAGCTGTATCGTCTCGTCCGAGAGCCTCAACTCCGGGGGAAGATTGTCGGGCTTGTAGAACTTACCAAACGGGACGTTTCGGTCGGCCCGTACCAGCAGATAGGTGCCGGGAGCATTCGACGGCAGATCGTACCCCCGTTTCATTGTACTTTGATTACGTCAGCATTGGTAAATAGATTCGGGGATGGCTTTTACAAGGATGTGCTAGTGAAAGCAATTCGGATATTGGTTTGTTAAGGATGCCGCATTCAAACACGAGTCGGAGTCACGGTAAATATAACTATTTCTACTGTAAGAGCCTCTACACCCATTAACACTCACCAAAAGTCCGCCGCAGGCGGAGCGGGCCGGGCGCGATTTGAACACGCGACCGACGGATTAAGAGTCCGTCGCTCTGCCGGACTGAGCTACCGGCCCTGGCAGTTCCACGTAACCAGAGGGTGGTCAAATACGTTTCGAACAGGTCCCCCTGTACGCTGCTCACGAAGGCGAAACCGATTTCATCACACCTCGTGTGTGTCCGAGTATGACGCGCGTCTGTCTCGTCGGGACGGCAGAGACGAACCTCCAGTACGAGTTGCTCTCGCGGGAGACCGCACGGGAGGCGCTCGCGGCGTACGACCTGCAGCAACCCTTCCACAACTCGATCGCTGTCGACACTGTCAGTCTGGGCGGTGCCGTCTCGCTGTTGAACGACCTGAACTGGTATCTCATCCGGTTCGTCGACACCGCGCTCGTTAACGAACCGTCCATCAGCGAGACGGAGTGGCTGTCGCGGGACCTCGCCACAGGAATCCGCACGGACCGTATCGACCCGGCCGAAAGCGAACGGTTTCTCAAAGTCTATGGACTCGAACAGCCGACCGAACCTGACGACGAGACTGACATCTCGGATACACACTTCAGTAACCAACGATTACCGCGTCTGGTCGAACCGATGCTCGTGACTCGAACTGGCGGAAAAATCCCTGAGTACGACCTCCGGGACGTCGAGGAGACACTCGTCGTCCGTGTGACCAGAGCAGAGTTCGGTGCCTAGTACACTGCACAGGAGAGGATACCGGTCGACGGAACGAGTGATAGTTCTCACACCGCACGGACGGGTCGAGAATCTCACACAGATTCCGTCGACCGGCAGAATCTGTACGTTGTTTCGAACGGTTGTGGAACCGGCGGATTACATAACACTTATCCCCGCCGTTCTGTTGACATCGTTTAATGAGCAACTGGCGGGAACAGTTTTCGGAAGAATCGGAAACACAGGCGATGGTCGCGTGGCTCGAAAAGTACTATCATATCCCGGTACTGGTCGTCCTCGTCGGCTTCATCCTGTGGAATCGACTTCGAAACTACGGAAACTTCATCGTCGACGGAACGGTGTACCTGAGCGGAAACGACCCATGGTATCACATGCGAATGACCGACTACACGGTCCAGAACTTTCCCGCGACGATGCCGTTCGACCCGTGGACGAACTTCCCGTACGGAACGACTCCCAATCAGTTCGGAACGATGTTCGACCAGATTATCGCACTGGCAGCACTCATCGTCGGACTGGGGAACCCGAGCGAGAGTCTCGTCCACCAGGTGTTTCTCGTCTCGCCAGCGTTCTTCGCTGTCCTCATCTGTATTCCGGGCTACTTCATCGGCAAGCGTCTCGGTGGCCGAGTCGGCGGTCTCATCATCGTCGCCACCGTTGCACTCGTGCCCGACCGGCTGATGTCGGTGACGCTCGCAGGCAACGTGCAGCACCACTCGATGGAGGTGCTGTTCATGTCGCTGTCTATTCTCGGCGTCATGGTCGCCCTGTCGGCTGCTGAACGCGAAAAACCGGTGTACGAACTGATCCAGGTTCGTGAGTTCGGCGCGATGCGCGAGACAATCGGCTACTCCATGATCGCAGGCGTAGCACTGGCGATGTACGTCTGGGCGTGGCCACCGGCAATGTGGATTTTCGGCATCCTCGGAATATTCTTCCTCATCTACATGAGCATCGAACACGTCCGTGGTCGCAGTCCCGAACACACGGCGTTCGTGGGCGTCATCAGCATGACTACGGCAGGAATCCTCATTCTGAGCACGACACGCACACTGGAAATTACTGGGACCACGAGTCGGTCACTCATCCAGCCAGGACTCGCCTTTGCGGGCGCAGGCGGCGTTCTCTTTCTCGCCTGGCTCTCACGCGAGTTCGATACACGTCGCGTCACACGCTATGCGTATCCGGCGACAATCGTTGGCTCGATCGTACTGGTTATGGGAGTGATGGCGCTTGCACTACCGACGCTGTTCGATTACCTCATCAGCAACATCGACCGAGTCTTCGGATTTGTGACGTCGCCGGGTACTGCAGCAGGGACAATTGGAGAGACTCGACCGATGAGTTTCGACGAGATTAGCGAGACGTACTATCTCGGTCTCTTTACCGCTGCTGCAGGCGGTGGGGCGGTGATGGTGAAACAGCTACTCGGCAGGAATCCACGAGCAGAGGAGTTACTCATCGTCATCTGGGCAGTCACGATGCTCATCGCGAGTCTCACACAGGTACGGTTCTCGTATTACCTGACGATAACGGTGGGCGCACTCAACGCGGTACTCATCGGCTACATCTTCCGACTCGCAGGCAGCTCCGACAAACAGTTCGGGTTCGAAACCTACCAGCTTCTGACGGTTGGCGTCATCGTCCTCGTGATGTTCGCACCGTTTTTCGGACTCCCGATAATCAGCGCCGATACGACGCCGACAGAGTTCTCTGACGGCGCAAGCTTCCCCGGTGACGTCGTTGCCTGGGACGACAGCCTGCAGTACATGAACGACAGCACACCGGTGCCCGGGCAGTTCGGCCATCCAGACAACGAACCGATGGACCTCTACGGAACGTACGAGGAAACAGACGACTTCGACTATCCCGACGGGGCCTACGGCGTGATGTCGTGGTGGGACTACGGTCACTGGATTACTGAACGGGGCGAACGCATCCCGAACGCGAACCCGTTCCAGCAAGGGGCGACCGAGGCAGCAGAGTTCTTGCTCGCACAGGACGAGGATGAGGCAATCGAGAAACTGGAAGCGCTTGACGACCACGAGGAGGCCCAGACCCGATTCGTTATGATCGACTGGTTGATGGTCGAGACGGAGAGCAACGTCGGCGGGAAGTTCTTCGCGCCACCGGAGTTCCACGGCGACTTCGACCAGCGTGACTTTACGCTCCAATACATGACGGCTGGCGAACAGGGACAGCTCATTCCGGAAGCCAGACTCCAGAAACAACCCTACTACGACTCGATGGTCACGCGACTGTATCACTATCACGGTAGTTCACAGAACCCACAACCAGTCGTTGTCGAGTGGACCGGTGACGAACAGGAGTTCCCCGGTGAAGACCTCGAAGGCTCAGGGTACGTCGAGAAGCCACCAGATGGCCAGGATAGTGTGCTCGTCTTCGACACCCTGGAAGAAGCACAGGAGTACGTCGACGAGACACCCTCCGCACAGATTGGAGGTCTCGGAGCCATGCCAACCGAACAGGTCGAAGCGCTCGAACACTTCCGCCTGGTCCACATGAGTGAGACGTCCGCACTCCCACAGACGCAGGAGGACATCGCGATGGCTCAGGAACACGGCGTCAACCTGAATATGCAGGCACCAGCACAGCAGAACACCTGGAACACCGGGTTCGGTGAGGCACTGATGGAGCGTATGAACGGAGACGTGGCCGACCAGGAAGCCCAGCAGATGGCAGACAACGAGGCGCTGAACATGATGTATCCGAACACGCCAGCGTTCACCAAGACGTTCGAGAAAGTCCCCGGTGCAACCGTCGAGGGGACTGGACCAGAGGACGAACTTATCGAAGTGACGGTGATGCTCGAGCCAGAGAACGGCAACCCATTCACGTACGACCGGCAGGTGATGACCGACGAGGACGGTAGCTTCGAACTGGTCCTCCCGTACGCGACGACGGGCTACGACGAATACGGCGTCGAAGAAGGGTACACGGAACCCGCCGTTGAGGCTGATGGCGAGTACATCTTCACGACGCTTCAGCCCGAGCAGACTGAAGACGGAGAGATGTTCACCTGGGAGGCAACGGCCAACGTCACCGAGGCACAGGTCATCGGTGAGGATCCTGAGCCCGTGACAGTCGATATGGAGCGCGAAGAGTTCGACCCCCAGGAGGAGTTCGACTTCGAGGAGGGAATTGAAATCGGTGAGGAAGAAGACGAAGACGAGGAAGGTGAGACGGGTTCGGTTGGTGACCAGACTGACGCTGACAGGGACCAGACTGGGAGCGTCGGCGACCAGACTGGGAGCGTCGGCGACCAGACTGGGAGCGTCGGCGACCAGACTGGGAGCGTCGGCGACTCCACCAATGTGGTCGAATCCTCGGCACGGGCTGTCGTCGGTTAACAGCCGTGCCAGCAGCTGACGCTGACACCGACGGTGAGCCAGCAACGACGGCAGACCGCGCGCTCGGACTGGTCGTCGTCTACTGTAAAGGGCTGGCGATGGGTGCGGCAGACGCCGTTCCAGGTATCTCTGGCGGAACAATTGCACTCATCACCGGCATCTACGAGCGACTTATCCGTGCGCTGACCGCCTTCGACCCAACGGTGCTCGGCTCACTTCGGTCCGTACACAGGAGTGAGTCGAGACGCGAGTTCGTATCCAAACTGGTCGAGATGGACGTTCCGTTTCTGCTCGCGCTCGGGCTTGGTATGGTGACGGCAGTGGTTGTGCTGGCACGGATGGTACAGTTTGCACTCACGACCGTTCCAGGTCAGACGTTCGCCTTCTTTTTCGGGTTGATTGGGGCCTCAGCGCTCGTGCTGTTCGAACTGGAGTGGCTCTCGACTCCCGGCCGTGTGTTTGCGGGATTCGTGGGCTTCTCGCTCGCGTTCGTCGTTGCCGGTGCCACTGCTGCAGAGGGGCTCCCGCACACGCTTCCTGTCGTCTTCGGCGCTGGCGCGATTGCAATCTCCGGGATGGTGTTGCCAGGTATCTCTGGGGCGTTCATCCTCCTGTTGCTCGGGCAGTACGACTACATGACTGCAACGCTGAACCGGTTCGTCGACAACGTTGTCGTGATTGCAGGGGGTGGAAGCACCGACGCGTTCGTCGATGCGGGGTCTGTCGTCGCTGTGTTCGTCGCAGGCGCGTTCGTTGGCCTGTTCACCGTCGCCTACGTCGTTCGTGCCGCACTCGAACGCTACCGAATCGGGACATTCGTCTTTCTCGTCAGCCTCATGCTCGGTGCGCTTCGCTACCCTGCTCTCCAGATCATCGAGACAACCGAGACGTGGACTGCTGTCACCGGTGGGTCGATTCTCGTGGCTGCGCTTGTGGGTGCGGGTACTGTTCTCCTGCTCGACAGGTACACTGACGACCTGGAGTACGCCGGTGTATAAAGGGCCACAATAACCACGAGAACCCCTACATAAGACGCAACTACTATCACGCATGTGGACGCAGTCGTACCTACATGCCCGTTTCCGAACTCACTGTCGAGTTGCTCGTTGCCGGGTTGGCTGGCGGGATGCTGGGTGCTGCAATCGGCGCACTCCCAGCGCTGGCTCTTGCAGGCTTCGTAATCGTCGTCGGCGAAGTCACAGGACCGGATGGACTACTGGCAGACGAGACACTGTTCGGGGTCGCACCTGCTGCGGTCGACGTCGGTGGAGTCACCGGTGCAATCGGACTCGGGCCGGTTCTCGGCCCACACGTCGCCTTCGCCGGAGGTGTCGCCGCTGCTGCGTTCGTCGGGAGACAGGAGACGTTCGACACGACGTTCCGATACCACCAGGCGAAGAACATCTCGAAGCCGCTCGGGACCGACCCCTCCCGACTGCTGGTCGGCGGTGCCTTCGGCGTCTTCGGCGTCTTGCTGGCGCGTCTGGCTTCCGGTGTCGAGATTCCAGTCGACCCGGTGTTCCTCGCGGTCGTCGTCTCTGGGTTCGTCCACCGAATCGCCTTCGGCTACACGCTCATCGGGCGAGTTCGTGGACTCGACCGCTCGGTGCTAGATATGTCTGCTCACGAACGTCACGACCGCTGGGGCGAGGAGGGATACGAGACTGCACAGGGAACAGAGGGTCGCAAAGTTGTCGAGGTCTGGCTCCCCGACCACTACCAGTGGGCGAACGTGGCCGTGCTTGGTCTCGCAGTGGGACTCGCCTCGGGGTACATCGCACTGGTGAGCAACAGCGCGTTCCTCGCGTTCGGTCTCACGATGGCGGCGCTCGCCTTCCTCGCGCTCGGTCTCTACTCGTTCCCTGTCACCCACCACATGGCGCTTCCTGCCGGTATCGCCGCACTTACGGTGGCGGTCGATTTCGACCCGCTCGTGGCACTTCTCGCTGCTGGCGTCTTCGGCGTGCTTGGCGGCGTGTTCGGCGAACTCACACAGCGTCTGTTCTACGCTCACTGT
>PUMG01000093.1 GCA_003551265.1 Halovenus sp. | reverse complement strand
CGTCGTCGAGCGCCTCTTCCATCCCTTCGAGGACGAGTTCCATCGTCTCGTTCAGGTGCTGAATCCCTTTCGTATCGTCGATGATGATGTTCGCACCGTGGATGTGCTCGATGTTCTGGGCCGTGTCCTTGTCCAGACCCACGTCCTGCAGCGCCTCGCGGCGTTCGAGTTCGGGCATGTCCATCGTCGCCTTGCCCTGTTTGAGGATGTCGATGATATCCTGGTCGAGCGGTTCGACCGTCATGTAGAAGCGGTTGTGGCGGTTCGGCGAAATCCCTTCGACCTCGCGGCTCTCACCCTGTGGGGATTCGCGGAAGACGACGATCGGCTCACCCGTCGTGACCGGGATTCCCTGGTTGCGCTCGATACGCTGGGTGACGACTTCGAGGTGGAGTTCACCCTGTCCGGAGATGAGGTGCTCGCCGGTGTCCTCGTTGATCTCGATGGCGATGGTCGGGTCTTCCTTGGCGACCTGCTGGAGCGTCTCGATGAGTTTCGGCAGGTCGTCCATGCTCTGTGCCTCGACTGACTTCGTGATGACCGGCTCGGAGATGTGCTCGATGGACTCGAACGGCGTCATCTCGATAGACGAGACGGTCGAGCCTGCAATCGCATCGCGCAATCCGGTGACTGCGGCGATGTTTCCGGCAGGAACGTGGTCGACCTCCTCGCGCTCGCCACCCATGTAGATGCCGACGCTCTGGACGCGGTTCGTTCCAGCCGTCCCGGAGACGTACAGCTCCTGGCTCTTCTCTATCGTACCGGAGAATACCCGCCCGGCGGCGATTTCGCCCGCGTGCGGGTCGATACCGATGTCGGTGACCATCAGGACGACCTCGCCGTCTTCGTCCACCAGGCGCATCTGTTCGGCGATATCCAGCTGGTCGTCGCCGCGCCAGATGCGTGGAATACGCTGGGGCTGGGCGTCGACCGGGTTCGGGAAGTGCTCACACACCATGTCGAGGACAACGTCGGCGAGAGGCGTTCGCTCGTGGAGTTCCTCGCGTTTGTCCGCCTGTTCGAGGTCGATGATCTCACCGAAGTCCATTCCGGTTTGCTGCATCGACGGGAGCGACACACCCCACTTGTACAGCGCGGAGCCGAAACCGACAGTTCCCTCTTCGACGGAGACCGTCCAGTCCTCGGTGATGTCGTCCATCTCCTCGGTCATCCCGCGGATGAGGTCGTTGACCTCCCGGATGACCTTGGTCATGCGCTCTTGCATCTCCGCTGGCCCTTCCTGGAGTTCGGAGATGAGGCGGTCGATTTTGTTGATGAACAGCGTCGGCTTGACACCCTCCCGGAGCGCCTGACGGAGCACGGTCTCGGTCTGGGGCATCGCACCCTCGACAGCGTCGACAACCACGAGCGCACCGTCGACAGCGCGCATCGCACGCGTCACGTCGCCACCGAAGTCGACGTGGCCCGGCGTGTCGATGAGGTTGATGAGGTGGTTCGTCCCCTCGTACTCGTGGGTCATCGAGACGTTGGCGGCGTCGATGGTGATGCCGCGCTCCTGTTCGTCCTCTTCGGTGTCCATCGCCAGTTGCTCACCGGCTGTCGCGTCGGATATCATGCCCGCACCGGCGAGCAGGTTGTCCGTCAGCGTCGTCTTGCCGTGGTCCACGTGAGCGGCGATTGCAATGTTCCGGATGTTCTCCGGCTCGTCCATCAGCTTCTCGCATTCCTGTACGATTTTCTTTCGTCGGCCCATTATTACTCCCGAATACCAACAGGAGGGTGAAAAGGGTAGTGTTTCGTCCCGACGCACTCACCACTTGCTTCGCTCGCGGTTCGTGCGTCGCGAAAGGGTGACGGATTTATACCGGTCGACGGAATCTGTGATAGATTCTCGACCCGCCCGCGCCGTGTGAGAACTATCAATTGTTCCGTCGACCGGTATACCGCTCACGCTTTGCTCCGCTAGCACAGAGCGTCGCGTTCGCTCTGCAAGCCTGGTTTTATTGTATCGGTTCCAGTGGTTCCCGGAGAACCCAGCGGTCTTCAGTCGGTTGCAGATTCGTTGGCTCGGTTCCGTTCGTGGTGAGAATACCGCTGTGATACAGCATAGCCTTGAAGTGAAACACCGTCGGCGAATGGAACACCTTCCCGTCTTCCAGTTCATCTAGCTGGAGGGTTCCGTCGTCGTCAAGCACACGTCCGCGAACGTCCTCGGTGCCTCTGAGGAACAGTTCGACGGTGAACGTCGGGTGGTGGACGTGAAGCCACTCGACGAGTTCCACGAGAGACGGTTCTCTGAGACCGTCTCCGTGCATCGTCTGCAACTCCTCAACCAGGAGTTTCGTGGCCGGGTACGACCAGACGACACGCCTCGTTACCAGCCCCCACTCCGGGGCGAGTTCACAGAACCGTCTCCGTGTGCGCTTCCAGTTCTCGAACTCCGCCAACGCGGCCTCGACAGAGCCGTACTGATTCAGTGCGAAACGGACGACCTCCTCGCCGAGCGACGTGAGTGTCGCTCTGTCGGGTCGCTCCTCGATCAGTCCGAGAAACGCCGCACCCTTGCGTGCAGAGTCGGTTGCTCGAACCACGTATTTCGAAAGCACGTCCACCGTGTCCTCTGGATGGTACAGGGCGAGTGGATACGCGATGTAGTTCTTCGGGTGGTTCAGTCCGAAGGACCTGTCAGCGACGCCCTGTGCAGTCGCCTGAAACCGGATTGCAGTGGCGTCGTCCGACGTGTGATTCCCAACGACACGAGGAACTTCGAGTGCACTCACCTCTCCACCGGCAGTGACCCCCAGCACACCAACGTTGAGCTCACGCGCGAGCGTCCGGGCTGACCCCGAGATGGCGTCAGCGGGGGCGGCGACGTAGGCTGCATTGGCCTCGTGGAGTCGGTCGTAGGCCTGGATGATACCCCGTTCGACATCGGGCGTGACAGACCGGGCGTGGCCTTTTGCTTCGACGGCAATCAGCGGCGGCTGGTCGCCGAGACGCTCGACGGCGAGCAGTTCGGGTTCGAGGACACGAACGCCGACGAGGTCCGGGTATCCCGTCCCGACCCGGACGTGGTTGAACGGCGCAAGTGCTGATCGAACCGCTGTCGGAATCGGCTGCCCGTGGAGCCACTCCTCGGTCGCAAACTGGGTATCCGTGACGGCGTAGGTGTTCGGCAGGTCCGTATCTGGAAACAGGCGACGCTTGGTATGCGCCAGTACCTGTGGTTCCGAGAGAGCCGTCGTCGACACGACTGCGTATGTTCGGGCCGAAACAATGAACGTTCGGGTCGAGACGACCGACGATGTGACGTGGTCACGAGAAAAGGCACAACGAGTCCTATGAGAAAGAATGATGGCCCGAGAATATATAGAGAATAGATAGAGATGCCAAAAGTAACGGTGGAGATTCCCGACGAACTGATGGAGGACCTCGACGAACACGTCGGACCGGACAAGAAGTTCGTCAACCGGAGCGACGCCATCCGTGCATCGATTCGGAAAACACTCGACATGCTGGACGAGATCGATTCTCGGCACGGACGTATCGACGAGGAGTGACAGCAGGCGACAGCTCCTGTCATCGTGAGTTCCCACTTTAGCAGACCACTCGCCGGGAGAAGATACCTTTTAATACCATCCAAAAGCATTCTCCAGATATGTCTCAGAGAATATCAAGGGCTGACCAGAACGGAGATGCCACACTCCAGGATGTCGGTGAGCGCACGCTCCACATCGGGGAGGACAGACCGATTCGCATCTG
>PUMG01000259.1 GCA_003551265.1 Halovenus sp. | reverse complement strand
CAAACAGCAGGCTTCACTGGGACGCTGACAGGCTTCTTGATGCTACTCAGCGCCTGGCAGCTCAAAAAACGACTTCGCATCGGTTGGTACGGAACCGTCTTCTTGCTTCCTGTGACGGCGTTGCAGGGTATCGTGCAGGGAAGCATCTACTCACTCCCGCTGGTCGTCTTCTCGGTGATTGCGTTTCCCGTCGTGTTCGCGAACCGCCCTCGCTTCGAGCGCGAGATTCGGTTTTCGAACGCACAGGTCGCGGCCGTCCTCGCGCTGGCTGGCACCCTCGCCTACGGCACCGCAGGATCGTTCGCCCTCCGTGAGGAGTTTCACGAGGTTAACAGCCTCACCGACGCGTTCTACTACACCATCGTGACTGCAAGCACCGTCGGTTACGGCGACATTACACCACAGTCCGAAGAAGCAACGCTGTTCGCGATTTCGCTGGTCGTCCTCGGGACTGCCAGTTTCGCAATCGCGCTCGGGTCGGTACTCGGTCCCGCACTCGAGGCCAGATTCTCACGCGCACTTGGAACCATGAAAGAGACAGATTACGACCTGTTCGAGGACCACATCGTGGTGCTCGGCTACGGCGAGTTGACAGAACCACTCCTCGAAGCCCTCGACGGCGAGAACGAATTCGTCGTTGTCGTCAACGATACCGAGCGAGCGAGACGACTCCGTGAGCGCAACATCAACGCCTACGTCGGGAATCCGAGCGACGAGGAGCCTCTCACTGCAGTCGGCGTCGAGCGCGCCAGTGCGATTATCGTTGCGACCAACAACGACGCAGAGGACGCGCTGGCGATACTCACGGCGAACGAACTCAATCCCGAAGCCCGCATCGTCGCTGCGGCGACATCCCGTGACAACATTCACAAACTTCGGCGGGCAGGCGCAGATACAGTTGTCAGTGCGGCGGTCATCGGTGGCCAGCTTCTGGGACGGTCCGCGCTTCGAGGGGAGAACATCGAGCAGATGGCCGCTGAACTACTTGATGAAGAGTGAGTGGAGGCCAGTTGTTGAATCTCAACGGGGTCTCGAATCACTCACAGTCTGGCACGGTCGGTCAGCTGTGAGGGTCGCCGTCACCAGTTCGCTCGCACGTCGAGCGGCTTGCTCACGGGTCCGGTAGCTCAACACGAACTCCTCGTCTGGTGCTGTCACACGCCGATTCGTTCGAGTGTGTCCGTCAGGTAGATCTGTCTTCTTTCTGGAGGATGGGCGGCTGTCTGTCATCACTCATACGTAGAACACCACCTCTCATAAAAGAGAGAGACTGTTGGGACAATTTCATGTCTGTTCACGCGACAGCAGACGATTCAGGATGTTTCGAGAACTGTTTATAGCAAGTACAGATGAAGCAAAACAGACTCTCAGACGCCTAGACTCTTTATTGTTGCTTGAGGGGCAGTTTCAGGAGTCAGAACAGTCACAGACGAGTACACGTTTCCAGCGCAATCGTGATGGCTCGCTCGACGTTATCTCTCGCCTTCTCGGGGAGTTCATCTCCTTCTGTCTCTCCTTTCTGGGTTCCCTCAACGAGGTTACCGTCGACGGTACAGATAGCGCCAGCACGCAGTCCTTTGCGTCGTGCAAGCGTGAACAGCGCGGCGGCTTCCATCTCGATAGCCAGCAGTCCCGCACGCTCCCACTCGCTGACGTAGGCGTCTGTCTCGGCGTAGTAGGCATCGTCGGTGACGATTGGTGCAATGTGAACCTCCTCGTCGCGCTCGTTCGAAACGTCGACCAGCGTCGAGAGTACGTCGTGGTGGGGGACAGCCGGGAACGTCGATTTCTCGTACCGTTTGGTCGTTCCTTCATCTTTCGCTGCACCCGTCGCCACGACCATGTCGCCAATTTCGATACCACGCTGGAGTGCGCCACACGTTCCGACGCGCAACAGCGTACTGACGCCGACCGCGTCCAGTTCCTCGGCAGCGATTGCCGCCGAGGGAGCGCCGATACCTGTCGAACAGATAGTCAGCGGGCGACCCTCGTAACTCGCGTTGACGAGTTTGTACTCGCGATTCTCGGCGACAGTTTCGACATCCGAACACTGGGCGGCGATACGGTCGACACGACCAGGGTCACCCGGAACGAGCGCGATGTCGGTCAGGTCGCCTTCCTCAACGAGCAGGTGTGGCTGTTTTGCCATGTTCTGTATTTCTCAGGAGCCCACTAAAATCACTCCGGTCGTGTCTCGGCAACCGGTCGACGGAATCTGTGATAATCAGTCTCATGCTGGCTGTAACACGAACAGGAAGAAGTTGTGGACGCCAGGCCCCAGTCCGACGGCAACCACGAATGCGAACAGCAGGTTCGTCTGGGTTTCGTGCTCAACCAGGTCTTCACAGAAGTAGACGACGATGATGACTGCCATCAGTAGCTTGATGAGGACGAACAGCCAGCCAGTTCCCAGAAGGTCTGCTGTCGGCAAGCCTGCCGCAAAGTCCAGAATTGCCTGCGGTGCAGTCGAGCGTTCGGTCGCACCGAGAACATCGACACCGATGGTCGTCGTTATCGCATCGAACAGATGTGCAAAGATGACCAGCGCCCCGACGTATCGCGCGCGTGCAAGAACGTACGTTCGCCAGACACCAAGCAGAAAGTAGACCACTGCAGTGGCGACGAGTGAAACCACCAGTCCAGCTATCGGCCAGATAGGGTTCATCGCGATTAACGGGTCCAGACCCTGCCAGATGACCAGTCCAACCAGCGGGAGTGCCACACCGACACCAATGATACCGAGAAACTTCGGGACTCTGGCCGCCTGTTTGTCGGGTGAGACGATCATCGTCAACAGTATCCAGATGAGGCCCATCCCAACGAACGTTGTCAGGTACACTGCTGGTGCCGAAAAGAGCGGTTCGGCTGTCGAAGGATACAGACGGACGCCGAATATAACTCCGAGTTGATAGAAAACGTGGAGTATCGCGCCAGCGACCATCCACGGCACGAACGCAAGGACAGTGGCCTGATTGACTGGTGGCCGAACCGCGAGAAGTATCGCGACAATAATGGCGCACCCGACGACCAGCGTCACCGAATGAAGCAGGGGCGGGATGACAAAGTCCGCAAACAGTTCTGCCATGGGGCGTTCATGCTACCTGTCGGTTCAAAACCGTTTCGAATCTCCGGGAGATAACGGGGCACAATATATACCAGTCGGATTCGTTGTGCCGATATGAACGACATTTCCAGTCAGATAGAGCACACCGTCCTCGGTCCGACGACAACCTGGCGTGCAGTGAGTGACGTTCTCGATGAGGCGCTTCGCTACGGAATGCGCGCGTGTATTCCACCGTGTTACCTCAACCGCGCAGGTGAGTACGCACCGGGTGTCGACCTCGTTACTGTCGTGGGGTTTCCTCACGGACAGCATCTCACCGAGACGAAGTGTGCAGAAGCCGACCAGGTCTGGCAGGCTGGTGCAACCGAAATCGACTTCGTCGCCAACGTCGGACACATCAAATCGGGAGAGTCTGACGCTGTCAGGGCCGAATTCGAGGAGGTCGTTGCGGCGGTGCCAGTGCCGGTGAAAGTCATCGTCGAATCTCCGCTTCTCGATTCCGACGAACTGCGCGCAGTATCCGAGATAGCGGCAGAGACCAACGTCGCCTATCTGAAAACGTCAACCGGATTCGCTGACGGTGGTGCAACCGTCAGTGACGTCGAGGTGATGAGTGAGTACTGTCCAGTCAAAGCCAGCGGCGGGATTCGGTCGTGGGAGTTCACACGGGAACT
>PUMG01000162.1 GCA_003551265.1 Halovenus sp. | reverse complement strand
CGGCTTTGATTCCCAATCCGAAGACACTGTCTCCGACAGGCCCGGCCATGCTGTGTGTACGCACCGAGCGCGCTTATACCGGTCGGCGAGACCAATTACTGTCTCTCAGACAGCCCTACCGACCTGAGCCGACGGTCGTAACCGGGATGTCTGCGAGGTTTGCGACCTTCTCCGCAGTGCCACCGATGAACCGTCCGAGCGCACCGTGGCCCTGTTTACCGATGACAATCGTGTCGATGTCGTTGTCTCTGGCGTAGTCGACGATCTCCTCGGCAATCTTGCCAGATTTGACGACTCCCTTGCCCTCGAGACCTCGCTCCTCCGCACGCTCGACTACCTCGGTCACGGTCTCTTTTCCGTACTCCCTGTACTCCGCCATCTCCTCGTCTTTGAGGTCTACCGTGATGATGTACGTCGCTCTGGTCTCGACGACGTACAACACGTGTACTTTCGCCTCGAACTTCTCTGCGAGTGTGAAGCCGTACTCGATGGCGTGTTCTGCCCGTTCACTGCCGTCTGTCGGGATGAGTATATTTGTGAGCATCTCCGTTCGTCCGGGTGCTATTTATCGGGACGTAATGAAATAATTTTTCATGTGTCAATTTATTTTTGTTTTGGGGGAGGGCTGTTGTGTGTTTCAGTGCAGAATTTTCTTCACAGCTGCTCCGGAGCAATTCTTATATCTGGAACCAATGTATCAGTCCGTGTGACGGACGATTCCGAGGTCAGCACCGATGCGGCGCTCGATACGGTGTTCTATCACGAAGAGCGAGTCCAGTTCGTCCACTGGCAGGAGTTTACGGGCGCACGGACCGCGGTGGGGTTGACGGCACTCACTGCAGTGTTCTCGTTCATCACCGGGTTGTCTATTCTGAGTCAGGACGTGCTCGTCCTCGAGGGTGCCCTCGCGGCGCTGTTGCCCGACGTGACGGAGTTCGTTCGCTTCGCCGGTGTGTTGTTCGCGTTCGTCCTCGCACTGTTGACGTTCGGTCTCAACCGTGGGAAGCGGTTGGCGTGGTACCTCTCGGTGGTGGTGGTTCCGGTCGTCGGCATTCTTCCCCTGTTGACGCTCGAGACAACACATATGCCGGTACTGTTTCTGGTGATGCTCTCGTTTCCTGCTCTGATACTCAATCGCGCCCAGTTCGACCAGCCGATAGAGCTATCACCGCTGCAGATTGCCTCGCTGTCATCGATCGTCGGGGTATTGCTGTACGGCACTATCGGGTCGTTCGTCCTGCGCGAGCAGTTTCTCGAGCTGGAGACGTGGAGCGACGCGTTCTACTACGTCCTCGTCACTATCGCAACCGTCGGCTACGGTGATATCACCCCACTTACGACGGAGGCCAAGTGGTTCTCCCTGTCTATCATCATCCTGGGGACGGGAGCGTTCACCGTCGCAATCGGCTCGTTGCTCATCCCCGCAATCGAGAACCGTATGGCCTCTGCAGTTGGAAACATGACACCAGCAAGCATCAACCTGCTTGAGGACCACGTGCTCGTCCTCGGCTACAGCGACATCACTGCATCGTTACTCGAAGAACTCGGAGACGAACGCGAAGTCGTCGTGGTCACGTCAGACCAGGACGAGGCTTCCGAACTGGACGACAGCGAGCTCAACGTGTTAACTGCTGACCCCACCGACGAGCGCAATCTGCACGAGGCCCGTATCGAAGACGCGAGGGCGGTCGTCGTCACGACGAAAACCGACGCCGAGGACGTCCTCGCGATTCTCGCAGCCCGGAAAGCGAACCCGGACGTCTACATCGTCGCTGCGGCCCACGAACAACACAACGTCGACAAACTCGAAGAGGTCGGCGCTGATGAAGTCATCAGTCCGATGACCATCGGCGGGCGACTGCTCGGCAGGTCCGTCCTCGAAGAGGTCCCGCCAGAGAGCCTGATTCACTCCGGAAGCAACGCTGACGACGAGTGACTGTCTCTGTCGACTGAGTGCGGTTGAGATGGGCTGTTCCACAAAATGGCAAAAGATTAATATATTTCAAATTTCATATTTCCGTAATACTATACTTCGTCTCGGAGAGGGGCACGTATGGGACTCGAGGGTGCAAGCACGGTTGAGCGGGCCTTGCGGAAGGTGTTGCTTCCGGTGTTCTTCCTCTCGGGTGTGGTCGTCATCTCCGGGTTTTTCTTTCCCGAGTTGATCGGTGAGGCGGTTTCCGGTCGCAACTGGCTCGTCGTCTCGTTGCTGTTTTTCGGGTCGGGGCTGGGATATCTCGCTGTGTTGCCGGCAGCGGACGAACAGCCACCGGAGAACGTAGTTCCGGCCCAGTACCTGATGCAGGTTCGTCGCCTCTCTCTGGGTGAGACTGTCCGGACGTTTCTGGCGCGTCACGACTCGATAACGTTCGGCGTTCCGGTGGTCGCGTTCGCACTGTTCTTTTTTGTCCAGTTCGTTCTCCCCGACCAGACGGCCACAGCCGTCGACGTGCTCCGGACCGGCGTCACGAACTGGTTCGGCTGGCTCCTCGTCAGCGTCATGCTGATTTCGGTGCTGTACTGTCTGGTGTTGCTGGTCGGGTCCTGGGGAAGCATCCGTCTCGGTGGTCCCGACGCCGAACCCGCCTACACCTATCCAGTGTACTTCACGATGTTCTTCGCTGCAGGCATCGCCGCTGGTATCGTCTTCTGGGGGCCCGCTGAGGCCCTCTTTCACTACGACAGTCCGCCGCCGCACTTCGGGACGGAGGCACAGTCCGACGCCGCAATCACCGACGCGCTCGCCTACGCACTGTTCCACTGGGGGTTTTCGGCCTGGAGCGCATACCTCGTCGTCGGTCTGCCTATCGCGTACTTCGTCTACCAGCGAGACGCCCCGCTTCGGGTCTCGACGCTGCTCGCTCCCGTGCTCGGTCTCGATAACCTCGACTCGCTCTGGTGTCGTCTCGTGGATATGCTCGCCATCTTCGCAACCATCGGCGGTATCGCGACGTCAGTCGCGCTCGTCGGCCAGCAGTTTCTCACCGGCATCAACTACCAGTGGGGAGTGGCGTTCGAGACGCTCGGCCCGCTGTTGTTCGTGACCGGCCTGACTGCGATATTCGTCCTCTCCGCACAGAGTGGCGTCCACCGCGGAATTAGACGCATCGCCGTCACCACCATCACGCTCTTCGTCGTCTTTTCCGTGGTGCTCGTCGCTATCGGCCCGCGTGGCGCGATGGTGGAACACAGCTCGGACGCAGTCGGGAATTATGTCGTGAACTTCATCCCGATGAGCCTCGAGTTCGGAAACGAGTGGGTCACCGGCTGGACCATCTGGAACTGGGCGTGGTGGTTCTCGTGGGCACCGTTTGCGGGGTTGTTCCTCGCGGCGCTCTCGCGCGGGCGCACGATTCGGACGGTGGTGTTCACCGGCTTCGTCGCGACATCCCTCGCGACGATGGTGTGGTTCCTTCTGCTCGGAAGCACGTCGTTGCACTTTCAGCATACGAGTGAGACAGACATCCTCGACGCCATTGCGGAATTCGGTGGCGACGAAGCCGTTGCTGGCTTCCCGCTGTTCAGCGCCCTGCCCCTGAGCCAGTTACTCATCTTCCTGTTTCTCGCGCTCATCATCATGTTCATGGTGAGTTCCGCGGACGCCTCGACGCTGGTCGTCGCCATCCTCGCCTCGAAACGTGAGTATGCCCCGACTGTCGCCACCATCGTCTTCTGGGGTGCTGTTCAGGGATTCGTGGCGGTTTCGGCGCTGTTGACGGCGACCGAGGAGACGTTACAGGCGATG
>PUMG01000327.1 GCA_003551265.1 Halovenus sp. | reverse complement strand
GGTAGTCGTAGAGACGTTCGGTGAGCACTCGACGGGCGAGCCACGCGAACGCGTCGCCGAGGCGACGGCGAGCGAATGTCTGGTGTGTCGACACCGTCGCATCGGGATGACGACGTGACCCAACGGCGAGGTCTGCCTGTCCGTTCACCACGGCGTCGAGAATCCCGACCAACTCAGTCGCAGGTGTCGAGCCGTCTGCATCGACGAACGCCAGCACGTCGGTCTCCAGCGCCTCGAATCCGGCGGTGATTGCGGCTCCCTTCCCTCGACGGTACGGCACTGCGTTGACCACCGCATGCAGGTCTGAAAGTCCGTCGACTGTCTCGTCACAGGGCGCATCGAGTTCGATACGAATCTCGTCCGGGTCGAGTTCCACCACGAGCTCTTCGACGTAGGTACTCAATCTGTCGACGTCCGGCCTGTACGCCGGAATCACCAGCCCGAGGGTGGCACCCATTGCACGAAAGAATTCGACCGGGCGGTAAAAGCTTCGTGCTTTCCGCCAGCTTTTTTCACTCTTCGATGTTGATTCCGGGCCGTCCTGGAACCGCTTTCGAGGCAAGGTCGTCGGGGGCGTCGTCGGCACTGTAGACGGCTACCTCGGCGTCGAACTCGCGCTCGATGAGCCAGGCGGCACTGTCGAGCGCGTCCCGTTCGTCTTCGGGCGACAGCTGCGCTTCGAAGTGTTCTTTCCCGACCAGGTCCTGTGCGTAGTCCGCTGCGTCCTGGCCGTGGCGTTTGAGGTCGTCGTGTTGCATCACGGCACCGATGACGTTCCCGTCGGTCTCGGCTGCAATCTCGCGCACCCGGTGTTTCCACGCTGGCGCGACGGCAATCTCGATTCGTGACGGCGACTCGATACCCACGACGCTGACGATGTCGCGAATGTCCTCGCGGGTGTTCTCCACCAGGCGCTTGCCCAGTTCGTATTCGTCGGATTTCGTCGCCGTTGGCCACGCTGCCTCTGCGACGAGCCCATCACCGTCAAGCAGGTCCCACATCTCCTCGGTGACGTGTGGTGCGACCGGTGCGAGCAGTTTCGTCACGGCGAAAACAGCTCGCTCGAATACGTCCTCGTCGGGCTCCGTGTGGTCGGCGTACTGGCGTAACAGCGAGACGAGGTCGCGGACCGCCTGGATGGCGTGGTTGAACCGGAACGCCTCGAACTCCTCGGAGACAGTCACAACTGTTGCGTCGATCTCCTCTTCGACGTAGCTGTCGACCGGTCCGCCGTCACCAGTTTCGATCTCGCCTGCGGCGAACTCGCTGACGAGCGCGTAGACGCGCTGGAGGAACTGGTTGGCTGAATCCACACCCTCCGGACTCCAGGCGAACTCCTTTTGGGGCTGGGCAGCCTCCATGATGAACAGCCGCGCCGTATCCGCGCCGTACTCGTCGATGATGCGGACCGGCGAGACGCCGTTCCCGCGGCTTTTCGACATCTTGAAGCCGTCCTCGCCCAGCACCATCCCCTGGTTGACCAGGTTGGTAAAGGGCTCACGAACGCCGTCTATCATCCCGATGTCGTCGAACACTTTCGTGAAAAACCGGGCGTACAGCAGGTGCATCACTGCGTGTTCGATGCCACCAACGTAGCGGTCGACCGGCATCCAGTCGCTGGCGTGCTCTGCGTCAAAGGGGATGTCCTCTGCGTCCGGCGAGATGAACCGCAGGAAGTACCACGAGGAGTCGACGAACGTGTCCATCGTGTCTGTCTCCCGAACGGCGTCACCACCACACTCCGGGCAAGCGGTGTGCTTCCACTCGTCGGCCGCATCCAGCGGGTTGCCCGTGGTGTGGACGAACTCGGGCAACTCGACGGGCAACTCCTCGTCGGGTACGGGAACGAACCCACAGGTATCACAGTGGACCACGGGGATTGGCGTTCCCCAGTAGCGCTGGCGCGAGATGAGCCAGTCCCGGAGTCGATACTCTGTTCGGAACTCCCCGTCGAACTCCTCGACGAAGTGCTCGCGCGCCTCCTCGCTGGTCAACCCGTCGTACGCTCCGCTGTTGACGAGGACGCCGTCTTCGGTGTACGCCTGTTGCTGCACGTCGAGGTCGTCGACAACGGATTCGTCAGTCGTGTCGACACCAGACTCGGCATCGTCGTCGCCAGGACCGGTCGTCACAGACTCTGCGGGAGCGACCACCTGTCGGATGGGAATCTCGTGTTCAGTGGCGAAGGCGTGGTCGCGGTCGTCGTGGGCAGGAACAGCATACAGCGCGCCTGTCCCGACATCTTCGAGGACGTAATCTGCGACGTAGACGGGTATCTCCTCGCCCGTTGCGGGGTTCGTTGCGTGCATCCCGGTGAACACACCCGACGTTTCGGGCAGTTCCTCGTCACTCTCGGCACGTGCGACGTACTCGGCGACGGCTTCGTGCTCGTCTACGAGTTGCTGGGCGAGGTCGTGTCCCGGCGCAATGGCGAAGAAGGTCGCGCCGTAGATGGTGTCCAGTCGGGTCGTGAATATCTCGACTGGACCGTAACCGGCGACATCGAACTCGACGCTTGCGCCATCCTGTCGGCCGATCCAGTTCTGTTGCATCTGGCGGACGTTGTTCGGCCATCCGTCCATCTCCTCGAGCGCGTCGCGCAACTCGTCAGCGTAGTCGGTGATGGTGAACATCCACTGGTCCAACTCACGCGAGTCGACACGCGTGTCACACCGCCAGCAGCGTTCGTCTTCCCCCTCGACCTGTTCGTCGGCTAGCACCGTCTCGCAGTCGGGACACCAGTTCACCTCGCGGGCGTCCCGGCTGACCAACCCCTCCTCGTTGAAGCGGTTGAACAGCCACTGGTTCCACCGGTAGTACTCGGGGTCACACGTCGTCACCTCGCGCTCCCAGTCGTACCCAAAGCCCATCCGGATGAGCTGGTCGCGCATCGTCTCGATACAGCCCATTGTCCACTCGCGAGGGTTCGTGTCACGGTCTTCGGCGGCGTTCTCTGCAGGCAAGCCGAACGAATCCCATCCCATCGGATGCAGGACATCCTCGCCGCGCAGTCGTTCGAAGCGCGCGAACGCGTCCGTAATCGTGTAGTTTCGGACGTGACCCATGTGAAGTTCTCCGGAGGCGTACGGAAACATCGCCAGCACGTATGCCGGGTCAACTGCGTCGTCGTCGATACGAAACACGTCCGCTTCCTCCCACGCCCGTTGCCACTTCGGCTCGATTGCTGCGTGGTCGAAGCGGTGTTGCTCTGTCGCGTCAGCGCTGCTCATACTCGATGATGTGGGTGGACGGTGCTATACCTTTTTCTTCGGTGTGCGAGTGAGTGACAATCTGTTGCACGCTCTTCAGGAGCCGAACTGCTCTCGCTGAGTCTATCCGGTTTCGTTCCCGAACCAGGAGACTACGGCCTCGTTCAGCCTCGCGTGTGCGTCTTCGTAGCTCGTTCCTGTCGCGGTATCACCGCGCTGGCCGCTGTAGCTCCCAAACTGTGTGTGGTTGAGACCGTCGAGTTCCACGACAGTCGCAGCTGCTGGCAGTTTCGAAACCCCACGCTCGTAATCGCTGGCGTCGATAACCGTGTCCTGTACGCCTGCGACGCTCAACACTGCCAGCCCGCTGTCTGCGATGTTCCGGTCACAGTAGGAGCCGTACAGAACCAGCCCCTCGACGTCGTCGCGGTGGTCGTCGGCGTACCAGCAGGCCATCGCTCCACCGAGCGAGTGGCCGCCGACGTACCACTGTTCGATGTCGGGACGCTCGGCCATCTCCGCAGTTGCTGCGTGCGAACGGAGTCC
>PUMG01000266.1 GCA_003551265.1 Halovenus sp. | reverse complement strand
TCTCCTAAGAAAAAGAAAAAACCTAAAAAATCCAACCACAAGCATAACTGGCTACCATACAGACCTATGGAAGACAACAAGACAGGAGTAAGAATGTTAGGCGCCTCCACAGGGAAGGCATCCTACCTGTTCATGTACATCAAAAAATGCAGGATCTGCGGCAAGGAAAAAATAAGCGATGAATTCTTGCTAAACGAGGATCGCTATAAACAAGTACACGAAGACTTTAAAAGATGGGAGGAATAAAGATGGGTAAGAAAGACTGCTGCTTTATCTGTTTCTACTGGAGACCCTGTCCAGGTTGCGAAAGAAACGATGTGCAGTACGGCTGGTGCGTACGCAGAGACGACTTTACAGAAGATGACTACGCCTGTGACGAGGGAATCCGCAAAAACACCCGTGAATTCTTTAAAAATCTATAAGAAATTTGCCTTGCCTGGTTGACATAATTCTGCTACCATGCTAGAATATACATATAGAGACCCGAAGGGTGTGTGTCCATGAATCTAGCGGAAATGTATTACCACCAGGCCTATGGCTGCTACCCTTTTAAGACCGAGGGGCCCCTTTTGAAGACCCAGAAGATCATTCAGCATCTAAAAGATGCGGGCATCTCCGACAGCGAGATCTTGCGGGTCATCGAAGAGGCCCCCCGGGCTAAATACTTGACGCCTGAACTGCTTCCCGAGTGGCTCTGGGAGGAGAGCCTCCTGGAAAAAGGCGTCTTCTATTTTCATAAGGAGTTCCATATCAAGCCCGGCGGCCCCAAATTGGACCCTAAAACGGGCCGGGCCCGGAAGCAGCCTTTCTACCTGGAAATGAAGATACGCTTCACCCTGGACGACCTGCTGGACTACTATTATAGAAAGGCCGGCGTCGAGGAAGAGCTCAAAAACCCCCAGCGGGAAAAGGGCGCTTTCAAAAACCTGTTGCAGCGCTACCGGAAGATCAGCTTCGTCGAACCCATCGACTTCATCATGGCTCTTATCGACCAACACGCTGAGAACGACTACGGGTATATAGCCAGTCCGTTTGACATCACCCGCGACGAAGCTGATGTCTACCGGTGCCTGAAACAGAAAGCACAGGAAGCCGAACTAGCCGGTGCCAACCGGATCATCTGGAGGTAGCCAATGCAGGACTTTCTCATTCAACTCGGCGGCAAGCGGGACAGATACTTCAAGCGAAGCGCCCTGATCAAACGCAGCGATCAGCAGGCCTACGAGAACTTCATCAGGCGCTATGACAACACTGACGTCTACTACAGCGTCTTCAGTTATGCCGACGAAGACCTGGACAACTGCATGCTCTACGGGCCCATCTACTTCGACCTGGACGCGGACATTGAAACCGAGGAGTCTTTTCAGCAGGTCAAGCGCGACACCCTGCTGGTTATCGCCTACCTGCAGCAGAACCTCAAGATACCCGAGAAGTACATCGAGCTCTACTTCTCCGGCGCCAAGGGGTTCCATATCCTTGTACAGCCCGAAGTATTCGGAGCACACCCGGAAGAGCATCTCAACATCGTCTATAAGGCCATCGCGCTTATCGCCAACAAGAACACGATCACCAAGCCCATCGACCCGGGTATCTACGACCGCAAGCGCCTGTTTCGTATCCCCGGGAGTATAAACGGAAAGACCGGCCTGTACAAGGCCCCCCTGTCGGCCGACAAGTTGCGGCGCTGCGACCTCGAGTCCGTCCGCAAGCATGCCCGAAAACCCCGGCGTCTTTTCCGCCCCCGACCGCGGCTGGTCAACGAGGCACGCAACAAGTACTACGAGCTCTTGTACCGGCTCTACACGGCAAAGAAGAAGACGAGAAAGGCTCCGCAGGAGAAGTTCTACTTCGAGGAGATCCTACCCTGCGTGGAGCAGATCCTGGAAAACGGTGTCGCAGACGGAGAGCGGAACATAGTTTCCGTCGGGGTCGCCTCCTCGCTGTTCCAGTCCGGCAAGGATTACGACGAGATCCTGGGAATCATGGAGAACTGGGACCTCAAAAACGATCCGCCGGTCCAAGAGGAAGACCCCAACGAGATCGCCCGCACGGTGGCCAGCGCCCACAAAATGTTTAACTCGGAACGCGGATACGGCTGCTCGCACTTCAAAAGTTTGGGCTACTGCGTGGAAGACTGTAAGCTGAACAAAAGGAGGAGCACGATTTGACCGAAAAGATTGCCTCCGGCATCGACCTGGAGTCCATCGTCAACAACGAAAACGAGGTGGAGATGGAGGATTTCTTCGCGACCACCCTGGAGGATTACAGCGAGTTCGACCGGTTCTGCTGGAACCGGGGCGAGGGCTGGAAGGTGCCCATCGCACCCTTGCTGGAAGAGAAGATCGAGGGGCTGGAGCCCGGCATGTATCTGTTCGCCGGCGAGTCCAATACCGGCAAGACAGCGGCGATGATGAATCTTTTATACAGCATCTGCACCCATCCGGAGAACAATCTTTACGGCATCTACTATTCATTGGACGACTCCAAGAACGAGATCCTGCCCCGGGTCGTGGCCATGAACCAGCAGATTCCCATTAGTGTCTGCAGTAAACCGCACCGTTATCGCCAGAAGGTGATGAACCTGGACGAGGGCTTCCTCGAGGCCGACGAACTCCTGCAGAAAAGAGAAGAAGGGCTCGAGGAGCTCAAAAAAACCAACAGGCACTTCCGGGTCGAGGACAGCAACAAGATCAAAAACGCCGAGCAGCTCTACGACCACATCGGCAAGGCCAAAAAGTATGTCCAGGCCCAAGACCCCGAGGCCAGCGTAATCGTCGCCATCGACGCGCTAAACGATATAAGATTCGCCACGAAGAAGCTCAACCCGGGCAACGAGCTCAACTCGGAGATCGCCAAAACGGTCAAGGGCTGGGCCGTGGAATACGGCATCCCCATCTTCGGCAGCTGCCATCTAAGAAAGCTCAACGCCGTGCGCCGGCCCAACACCGACGACCTGAAGGAGTCCATCGAGTACGTTTACGAGTCCTCTGTCGTCTGGCTGGTCTATAACGATGTGGGCAAGCTCAAGCAGGGCGCCAGCATCTACTTCAACGAAGACGGCCGCGAGGATAAAAGGCCCGTGATCGAGCTGGACTGGGCCAAAAGCAAAAAGTCCGGCTTCAAGGGCCGGACCTATTACTACTTCCTGGACAACTGCTCCAAGATCATTGAGTGCGACCAGGAAGTCACGGACCGGTTCAATACATTGATTTACGAATAACCTAGCAGAAAGCCCCCGGCTTTAGCCGTGGGATGAATGCGTTAAGTATACTTTATATAATAGAAAGGGGGGGGGCAACAATGCTTATCACCCGTACTTATAAATATAAGCTCTATCGTTCAAAGAAGAATAAGCACCTGCACCAACAGATTAATATAGCTGGGCTCATTTATAACCACTGTATTGCCCTCCACCGCAGGTATTATCGTATATATGGCAAACATCTAAACCCGTATCAGTTGATGAAGCACATTGCCAAGCTTAAAAAACGTCCTGAGTATGCACACTGGAACCAGGTAGGTTCCCAGGCGATTCAGGATATAATCCAGCGTATCGAGAAAGCGTACCAACTGTTTTATCGCAACCTGAAACACGGGATTAAGGCATCACCTCCTGGCTTCAAGAAAGTTAAACGCTACAGAAGCTACACTCTCAAGCAGGCAGGTTGGAAGCTTTTAGGAGAAAACAAAGTAAGGATAGGCAACAAAATCTATAAATACAGCAAGAGCCGTGAGCTACCGGAGAAGATAAAGACAG
>PUMG01000136.1 GCA_003551265.1 Halovenus sp. | reverse complement strand
TTCATATAAAAACGCTTCTGGATTTGAGTTGACGATACTGCGATGAGTCCCCCGCTGCGTGTACGGCGACAGAAGGGAGCCGTAACCGTTAACACACTCGAACGGCTGTTCTCGGGTGGGAACGCACGGCCGCAAATCTGACTCGCCGTCGACGCGACGGCTCGGGATTGCGGTAGTGTCGACCGCTGACCGCCGACGTCCGGCAGAGACACCTGTCTCTGGAGGCGTCGTCAGGTCGGCGGCGTGGCCAGACGCCACGACGACACTCTTCATCGCACGGACGGTCTGTGTTCCAACCAAGAGAACCATGGCACGAATGCACACCCGCCGCCGAGGCTCGTCCGGTTCGGACAGGCCAGCGGCAGACGAACCACCGGAGTGGAGCAACGTCGACGCCGAGGCAATCGAAGCCCGCGTCGTCGAACTGGCACAGCAGGGAGAGACCGCGAGCACCATCGGAATGCGTCTTCGAGACGAGGGAGTTCAGGGGACGCCCGTCCCGGACATCACACTCGCAACTGGCAAGAAAGTGACCGAGATACTCGACGAGAACGACGCAGAGCCCGAGATTCCAGAGGACCTGCGCAACCTCATGGAGCGAGCGGTTCGCCTCCACGACCACGTCCGACAGAACCAGACGGACTACCAGAACAAGCGGGCGCTCCAGAACACCGAATCGAAGATTCGCCGCCTAGTCGACTACTACCGCGGCGACAAACTCGACGAGGAGTTCACCTACAGCCCAGATAAAGCACGGAACCTCGTATAGATGTCAGCCACCGGCCGTCCCGACGAGTCCACCCCGCAAGCGAGTGACATCGCCGTGGACCTGCTGGACGCCGGACTGGTCAGACTCGTCGCGGACGCCACCGGTGACGCGGTCGCAGCCGCCGGGTTGCTGACGAACGCGCTCGAATCGAACGGCGTTGCCCACCAGACGTCGGTGGTGGCACTCGCCGAACCAGCAGAGCGGGCGACGGACGCTGACCTGACGGTGTCGCTCGGGCGACCCTCCGTGGACGCCGACGCAGTCTTCGGTGTCGACGGAACCCCCGCCAGCGAAACCGCGCTCTCGGTGGCAGCAACGCTCGGAAGCCCAGATTACGAACTCGCACTCGCGGGCAGTTACGCAGCAGACACTCCCCCGGGAAGCGACCTGCTGGCAACAGCCAGTGAGCACGGTCTGGAGCGACGACCCGGCATTGGCGTACCAACCAGCGAGTTCGCGGACGGACTCGCACACTCCTCGCTGGTTCACGCACCCTTCTCCGGGAGCACCGACGCCGCCAGCGAGGCGCTTGCAAGCGCTGGGGTCGCGGAGACAGTCTCCGGAGACCACGCAGACGAAACTCACCAGCGCGTCGCCTCGATGGTCGCACTCGCGGTGTGTGAAGACGAACAGAGCACGCCACGCGCAGCCGAGACACTCGAGCGATTCCTTCGACCGCTCGCCACACCGGACGGACGGTTCGAGACGGTCGAGGGATACGCGGACGTGCTCGATGCAACAGCGCGGGAGCAACCTGGCCTCGCTGTCCCACTGACGCTCGACGCCGTCGATTCCTCGACGCCGCTCGACGTCTGGCGACGGCACACGACCCGCGCGCACGACGCAGTGCGTTCGACAGCGACCGCCCGCTACGATGGTCTGTTCGTCGTCCAGTGTGACGCAACCGCACCTCTCGGGACGGTTGCCCGCCTCGTGCGGGACTTCCGGTCGCCAGAACCGCTCGTTCTCGCCGTCGCTGAGGGGGAAGCTGCCGCCGCGGCGACCCGCAAGCACGCCGAAACACACACCAGCGTCGGTTCGCTGGTGAGCGAAACCGCGACTGCCGTCGGTGGCCTCGGCTCGGGCACGATGACCCGTGGCCGCGCGCGATTCGACGGGAACCCGACCGAGTTCGTCGGGACGTTCAGGGAGGCACTATGACGAGACGGGCACGAATCGAGACGACGTTCAGTGACGGAGAGACGGCCAGACAGGTCGCTCGGTCACTGGAACCGGACAACACAACGGAGATGCAGACGCACGTCGACGGGGTGTGCGTCATCACGGAGGTCGAACGCGAGACGACCGGCGGGTTGCACGCGACAGTCGACGACTACGTCGTCAACCTTCAGGTAGCAGCACAGCTTTCAGCCCAGGACGGGGCACCGTCCACCACAGATACAAACCATGAGTGAACGATCAGTCTCAAGACAGAAGCAGGAGAAACGCTGGTACACCGTACTCGCCCCGGAGCAGTTCGACCGGGAAGAGCTCGGTCAGACACCGGCGGACGAACCGGACATGGCACTCGGCCGAACCATCGAGACGACGCTGGGTGACCTTCGAAACGACGCGAGCAACAACAACACGAAGCTGACATTCAAGATTACCGAAGTTGCGAGCGAGAACGCATACACGGAGTTTGTCAAGCACGAACTCACCCGCGATTACATGCGCAGTCTCGTCCGCCGCGGCTCCTCGAAAGTCGAGGCGTACGTGACGGTGCTGACGACTGACGACTACCGCGTCCAGATTCAGCCGGTCGCGCTGACAACCAAGTCGGCAGACGAGAGCCAGGAGAAGGCAATCCGGCGGACGATGATCGACATCGTCAAAGACGCCGCCGAAGACCGGACGTTCGAGAACCTCGTCGACCGCGTCGTGTACGGCGACCTCTCTTCGGCCATCTACAACGAGGCGAAGACAATCTACCCGCTTCGCCGCGTCGAGATTCAGAAGATGACCCTCGAAGCCCGACCCGAAGAGGTCGCCGTCGAGGAAGAGACCGCCGTCGACGTCGAGAACTGACGGCGAATCAATATTGGCGAAGAGCTGACGTCGGCGTCAACAGGTAACCGCAAGTTCGCAGAACTTACGGTCCGGGGCATCGACACTCCGGGCATGACAGCACCGGCAGACCTTCTCGACAGACTGCGTGATGGCGAGTTGCGACTCTACGAACTCGAAGACCACGTCGACGCGGAAACCGCAGCGGAGATTCGTCGACGGTTCGTCGAAGACGAAACCGGCACTGCACTCGAAGTGGTCGGGTCGTACACGTTCGACGCCGCGGACGCGGAAGCGAACATCGAGAACATGGTCGGCGCAGTGCAGGTACCCGTCGGCGTCGCCGGGCCGGTCACCGTCGACGGCAGCGCGGCAAACGGCGAGTTCTACCTGCCGCTGGCGACGACAGAAGGCGCGCTCGTGGCCAGCGTCAACCGTGGCCTCTCGGCTATCGAGAACAGCGGTGGCGCAACCGCTCGTGTCACCGACTCGGGGATGACGCGTGCCCCGGTGTTCCGGGTTGCAGGCGTTGCCGAGGCAGAGACCGTCGTCGAGTGGGTCGACGGGAATATCGACCGCCTGCGCGAGACAGCGGAGTCGACGACCAGCCATGGCGAACTGCTGGGAGTTGACCCCTACGTCGTGGGTGACAACGTCTTCTTGCGCTTCGTCTACGACACGAAAGACGCGATGGGGATGAACATGGCGACAATCGCAACCCGACAGGCCGCCGATGTCGTCGAACGCGAGACGCCCGCCGAGCTCGTCGCGCTCTCGGGCAACCTCTGTACGGACAAAAAACCCGCCGCTATCAACGCCGTCGAAGGTCGAGGACGGACCGTTACTGCCGATGTCGTCCTCGACCGTGACCTCGTCGGCGAGACGCTCAACACGACGCCGGAAGCGATGGTCGAAGGCAACACCAGAAAGAACCTCGTCGGCAGTGCCAAAGCCGCCAGCCTCGGCTTCAACGCTCACGCGGCGAACACTGTCGCGGCGATGTATCTCGCAACGGGACAGGACGAAGCACAGGTCGTCGAGGGAGCCAACGCCATCACGACGATGGACGCCCGCGAGGACGGACTGTACGCCAGTGTCTCGCTCGCGTCGCTCGAAGTTGGGACTGTTGGTGGAGGGACGAAGCTCCCGACACAGTCAGAAGGACTCGACGTGCTCGGTCTCCGGGGGGGCGGGGACCCAGCAGGCTCGAACGCCGACGCGCTCGCGGAGGTAATCGCTGTTGGAGTGCTCGCAGGCGAACTCTCGCTCGTCGCCGCGTTCTGCTCGCGACACCTCTCCAGTGCCCACGAAGAACTCGGTCGTTGAGACTGACAGGAAAATCCGGACCGCCGCACTCAGGGAGCTCAATCACAGGAAGCAACACTCATTGTAGTCGCCCGCTGAGTACGACGTATGCGGTGGAAACTGTTCGCCACGCTCGCTGAGGCCGCAGGAGAGAGCACCGTCGAAGTGACGATGGAATCCGAGGAGGTTACTCTGGAGGAGGCACTCGACGCACTCGTCGAGAGCTATCCAGCGCTCGAACCACACGTTCTCGACAGCGACGGCACCATGCAAGATCACGTCAAACTCCTGTGTGACGGCGACGACCCGTTCCACGAGCGTGCTGGCTGGGAGACCGATGTCTCGGACGTCGACGAACTCGCGCTGTTTCCCCCCGTTTCTGGCGGCTAGCAGTCTCAGTAGCGGTCGAAATATCGGTCCTGCACCCGAACGAAGACAGCCATGAGGAGGGCGAACACGACCGCAGCAATCGCAATCTGGGCCCAGTGAACGAGACCGAGCGGTTCGACATCGAACAGCAGCTGTCCAGTCGGCGTATACAGCACGAGCAACTGGAGTGTCACTGCGACGAGGACAGCCAAAACGAGCCACCGGTTCGAGAAGATTCCGAGCCCGTACCGGTGTCGAATCGCCTGGATGCGCACTATTTCCATGACGACGAATCCAGTGAACACCATTGTCTGGGCAAGCTCTCTGCTCACCTCGTACCCCGGACTCCAGTCGAACAGCGCGCCAAGCACGTCGTAGCCCGGAATCAACTCACCCGTGAAATTGAGCGAGAACAGCGGGAGCAGGCAGATGGTCATGAAGAGCGCGATGCCGACGATTGAGGTGACGATACGTTTGGTGATGACACCCTCATCGCGCGGGCGAGGGTCGCGTTCCATGATGTCCTCTGCGGCGGGGTCGACCCCCATCGAGAGCGCGGGAATACCGTCGGTGACAACGTTGATCCAGAGAATCTGTATCGGCGTGATGACCAGTCCGAGACCGGCCATCGTTCCCGTGAAAATCATCGTCACTTCGCCCCCGTTGCCCGACAGCAGGTAGTTGACGAACTTGCGAACGTTGTCGAAGATGCGTCGGCCGCCGTGAACGGCCTCGCGAATCGTCGCGAAGTTGTCGTCCAGAAGCACGATATCAGAGGCCTGTTCGGTCACGTCCGTGCCACGGATGCCCATCGCGATGCCGACATCGGCGTTTTTCACGGCGGGGGCATCGTTCACGCCGTCACCAGTCATCGCGACGGTGTGTCCTTTCTGCTGGAACGTCTGCAGGATTCGCGTTTTGTGTTCGGGCGACGTTCGGGCGAAGACATCGACCTCTTCGACGATGTCGGCGAGTTCCTCGTCGGTCATGTCGTCGAGTTCCGGCCCGGTGACGACGCGTGGTGACTCGATGCCGACCTCCCTGCCGATTGCTTCGGCCGTGATGGCGTTGTCTCCCGTTATCATGACGACGTCGATACCGGCGCTTTGACACCCACGGATTGCCTCTGGGACCTCCGGCCGGGGCGGGTCCAACATCCCCTGCAGTCCCAGAAACACCATCCCGTCTTCTATCTCTTCGCTTGCCTCGTCGGGTGCATCCGGAAGGAACGCGAACCCCATCACCCGTAACGCGTCTCCGGCGAATCGCTCGGTCTCCTCCTCGATCTTCGCTCGCCGTTCGTCGGTGAGTTCGACCATGTCGCCGTCGACGAGTTCGCGAGTACACCGGTCGAGGACGGTCTCTGGCGCACCCTTCATGTACGCGACGTGTCCACCGTCAGGTGTCCGATGGAGTGTCGTCATCCGCTTGCGTGCCGAGGTGAACTCAACCTCGCCGATTCGTGGGTACTCCTCAGCAAGCTCTCTGTGGTCGAAATCCGCCTTCTGAGAGGCGACGAACAGCGCAATCTCCGTGGGGTCGCCAAGGTACGTTCGACCGTCGTCGTCTGTCACATCTTCACTGTCGTCGTCGCGTTCACGCGTTCCGATGTCGACGTTGTTGCACAACATCCCACACCGGAGTAGCTCAGCAACTCGGTCTCGCTCGACAGAGTCGCCGTCACGGCGGAACTCCCCCTCGGTGTCGTATCCCGTTCCGGTCACCTCGTACAGCTCGCCGTGCGCGTACAGTCGGGTGACCGTCATCTCCTCTTCGGTGAGCGTTCCGGTCTTGTCTGTACAGATGACGTCGACAGAGCCGAGCGCCTCGACAATCGGAAGACGGCGAACGAGAGCGTTCTTCTCTGCCATCCGGCGTGCACCGAGCGCCAGTGACAGAGTGACGACCGCAGGTAAGCCCTCGGGCACCGCGGAGACCGCGATACCGACGGCAGTCAGAAAGACCTGCAGTGGCGGTGTGTCCCCGATAACGAGTTCCGAGAGGCCGATTACGGCGACGATAGCGACGACCCCGACCGCGATGATTTTGCCGAGGCGGTCCATCTCTGTCTGAAACGGTGTGTCGCGGTCTTCGGCGGCTTCGAGTGCCGTTGCAATCTGGCCGATTTCGGACTCCGGTCCCGTCTCGACGACGACGCCCACTCCCGACCCTCGCTGAACGACTGTATCCTTGAACAGCATGTTCTCACGCTCTGCGAGCGACGTCTCCTGGTCGGTGACGCCAGCGGACTTCGAGACGCCGACGCTCTCACCGGTCAACGCCGCCTCGTCCACCGCGAGGTTCGACTCTTCGAGGATTCGGGCGTCGGCAGGGACGATGTCGCCCGACTCGACGAACACGACGTCACCTGGAACGACCGTTCTCGCGTCGATTTCCGTCTTCTCGCCGTCGCGTCGAACCATGGCGTACGTCGTCGCCATCTCCTGAAGAGCCTGGATGCTCTGTTCTGCACGGAAATCCTGGAAGAACCCAAACAGCGTGATGAACACGACGATGCCAGCGATAACACCCGCGTCTATCAGGTGACCGACTCCAGCCATCACGATGGCAGCGACTATCAGCACCCATATCAACGCTGAGCGGTACTGCTCGAGAAAGATGCGAAAGAGCGAGGTTCCGCCTTCTGTCTCGACTTCATTCGGGCCGAACCGTTCAAGTCGTGATTTCGCTTCTGCTCGCGAGAGTCCGTCCGAGGACGTCTCCAGGCGCTCGAATACCTTCTCGAGATCTCGTGCGTGCCAATCAGTGGTGATGTCGTCCTCGTCCATGCAAACTGTGTTTGAACTCTCTCGTTCACGGATATCCAGCAGGTATCAAGACTCGTCGACGACTGCCGTCTCGGTACCGGGTGGTTTCACCTAGTCCCTCGTGTTGGCGAGAAATAAATCTGTCACTGCATTCTTACGAGACGGGAACGAACGCACTCTGTAGACCGCAGAAGTCAGGAGTAGATATTTGACCGTTATTCCAGAATATACAGTATGCTATCGGAAGATGCCAACGACCGTCTGGTGGAGACATGTACCGAGATTGCGAGCGATGCTCTCCGTAGCATCGTTTATTTTACCGAGGACGATTTCGACCAGATATTTCTGAGAGACTACCTCTCTGCCGACGCTGACATCAGGTCGTTCGTCGAGAACGAGCGAGGAGGGTTTCGACGGATTCCGACACACGAAGGCTCGGAGCTGGGACGGTACGAGTACACGATTCGGCGGTTCGAAAGTGGTACTCTCGTCCGGGTTCTCTCGGGGAACCACGGGGTGTTCGTCACCACGAACGAGATTCCCATCGAGCAGTACGACGAGCTTGCGGCTGCCGTCGAACGTGAGTTGAATAACTGACGAGCCGAGACCACCAGCGCCAGCGACGAGTGAGTATGCCGCCAGCAAAGTATGCTAGAGGGATTATCGTACCGGTACAGAGCGACGTGCAGCGAGAAATATATGATGACCTACGATAATCCCTGTAGTCGGTTTCTCCGATGAAGTCGAGCATGAGTTGGCACGAGTACTGAGGTCGCTGCCGTGAATCGAGTGTGTTCGCCATACTGGAACTCTAGTGTCCCGGAGATATCTGCTGTGTCACTCGTAGAGTGCAACACCAGAGAGTTCGTCTGCCTGCAGTTCGTACCATTCGAGTTCGACGATACCGCTGGAGACATCGATATCTTTTGCCACGTCGTAATACCACGCCTTGATGTCTTCGTCGACATCCTCCTCAGCAAGCCTGGTGAGTGGACCAGTTATCACGACGCTCCGCCAGGTAGTCGGGTCTTCCCACTCGTAGACTGTGAGACAAAACTCGTCGGTCGTCTCGATGAACTCGCGCTTTTTGCTCGTTTCAGCGAAGCCAAAGTCCATGATCGCCCGCTCACCGTCTCCGTCCCACGCGAACGACATCGGGATGCCGTAGGCACGCCGGTCGTTCGAGAGAGCAAGCACGCCGGTTGCCTGCTCGGTGAGAAAGTTCGTTATCTCGCTCTGTCCCATCGTCTTTCCGTACCAGGGGTCAGTCATGATACTCCCTGCTGTAGATAACGTAGCTGACTGTGAAAAAGACGACCTGCTGTTCTCATCTCGTGAGGGTGTGTACAACTCTCGGGTTTCACTCCGGCAAACCAGTAACACTCTATCCGGCCCGCGTGGCGCACGCACGGCTGTGTCACACGACTGCGCTACGTTCGACCTGCGTGAGTTCCGGTGAGTCGTCGATGAGAACGGCCGCTTCGCCTTCGATCACTTTCTCCCCATCCTCGTCGAATACGTCCGTCGTCAGTTCGTACTTGTTCTGTCCGAACGTGCCGACAACTTCACAGACCGCCGTGACCTGGTCGCCGATGTCGACGGGAGCGAGAAAAGAGAGGTCCTGGGAGATGTAGATGGTCAGACCAGGGAGACGGGCGAGTGCCGCACTGATGAGTCCGCTTACGAGGGTACCGTGGACGATGCGTGTGCCAAATCTGGTCTGGCGAGCGTACTCCTCGTCAAGGTGCAACCGGTTCGTGTCACCGCTGGCCCCAGCGAACGTTCTGACGTCCTGCTCGCTGATTGTTTTCGTGAACGTTACCCGGTCCCCGACAGTCGTCTCTTCGTCAGAACGGCTGTGACACTCGAACTTCCAGCCGGCTTGCTCGTACGCCGTCATCGATTGTGTCTGATCGATGGGTTCGTCGGTGGCTTCGTCGATGGGTTCGTCGGTGGCTTCGTGTTCGGACGGAAGTTCGTATCGGTGGAACACCTGTGGCACGTATCGAACGATGTCGTCGGTGCTGACGAGACCGACGAGGTCGTCACCCACGAGGACGGCCAGCCGGGCAATGTCGTGTTCTTTCATCTTCCGCACAGCAGCTCCGACTGTCGCTTCCGGGCTGGTTGTGACAACGGGTGTCGACATTACCGTCTGGATGGGCTGTTCACCGGGATTGTCGACGCTGCCGAGCACCTCGATGAGGTCCATCCCGGTCACGATTCCAGCGACCACATCGTCATCAAGGACGACAAGAGAACCAATATCGTTCTCGAAACACTCCGCTGCGGCGGTGGCGACAGTCTCGTCCAGTTCGATTGTTTCGACCGGACTGCTCATGACGTCAGCGACGCGAATTGGAAAGGGCATCTCTGACACTACGTACTGACGACAGTTCAATTTTTGCAGCCACAGCTCCGTCGTTCTCAGTATGCTGGAGTGAGGGGAGTACTTTAGGTTCATTGACTGCCAACTCACACACATGAACACCATCGTAGCATTCGACGGCTCGGACGAATCAAGCAGCGCCCTGCGTTACGCAGCCGACATTGCAGCTGCTGTCGACGGTGAAATCACCGTGGTCAACGTGGCAGACCCGTACGTCTACGACGAGGGCGGAACTGAACCGATATCGACGTTCGCAGACGCTGACGAACGCCTGATATCAGAGAGTCTGGAAGACGCCGAACACCGCGGTCTCGCGGTTCTCGAGCGAGCAGAGGAACTGGCGGCCGAGCTCGGTCACGAAGTCGAGACGGAGTTGCTCTACGGAGAGCCTGTCGGCGAGATTGCCGCCTACGCGAAAGAACAGGGGTGCGATGCAATCTACGTCGGTCACCGCGGTCGTTCCGAGCGTGGAGAACTGTTGCTGGGCAGCGTCGCGAAGGGACTCGTCGAGCGGGCAACGGTTCCAGTCACTGTCGTCCGGTGACTGCTCGAACAGCTCTCAAACGACGTCTCCCCGGACCGAAACCCCGTCTTGCTGGTCGCGAAATCGCTCGATTGCGTCGACGGCCCTGGCGGCCTCGTTCTCGTCGAGCCCCAGCATTTCGAGTGCAACGTCGAGCGTGGGAAACACCAGTTCGCCGTTTCGGAGCTTCTCAAACGCGCTCGTCGAGCGCTGTCCACCGAGCCAGAGACACGCCCCCCGGGGATCGAGAATCTCCTCGTAGCTGTCGCGTGCTCTCGCCGCTTCGAGGCGCTGTGTGACGTTGTGCTCGAAGCTCGCGTTACAGACTTCGAGGTGAATCTGCTCGTCTGGCTCGACCAGATGCGCTGCCAGACACTTCTCGGGTGCTGCATAGCCGCTGGTCGTCGCACGAAGGTACTCGGGATGCGCTCGGGCCCAGGAGCCTCGCACCGTTCTTCCGACGCCTTCGATTCCGTGGGTATCGAGAAACTCCTGTTCGCACGCCACATCGTCGGCAAGCAACAGGTCTTTGGTGAGGTAGATGTCGATTCGCTCGACCGGGTCGAGACCGAGTGCGAGGTCGCCAAAGACCCAGATTTCTCGAACCGGGACGGGCATCGTCTCCGTTTCGACCGTGTCGACGAGTTGCTCGATTCGGTCGACTGCCCTCCTTCGCTCCCAGTCTGTCATCACGTGCTCGTTGTGCCCGTCCAGAGAAAACACTGGCGGGTGATGACCGAAAGGGTCAACCACCGCTGTCGGCAAAGATGGACAATGGAGTGTGACAAATGCGGCGAGGAAGCAGTCATGCACGCCGCGTACTCCGGGATGCATCTCTGTGAGGAACACTTCTGTGCATCCGTCGAGAAACGGGTACGCCGACGGGTCCGAGAGGACAATCTCCTCCCGGACGACGCAACACCCGACGAACCAGAAACCTGGGTCATCGGGCTTTCCGGAGGTAAAGACAGCGTCGTCCTCACGGAGATTCTCGCCGAGACGTTCGCAAACGACCCCCGGGTGGAACTCGTTGCGCTCTCGATTCACGAAGGCATCGAGGGGTACCGTGACCGGAGTCTCGAAGCCAGCTGTGAACTCACCGCTGCCCTCGACATTCGACACGAGGTCGTCACCTACGAGGAGGAGTTCGGCGTCCGCATGGATAGCGTGGTCGAAGACGACCCGAAAAACATGTCAGCCTGTGCGTACTGTGGGGTGTTTCGACGCGACGTTCTCTCCCGATACGCAGCCGAGCTCAATGCTGATAAACTTCTGACTGGTCATAATCTAGACGATGGTGCCGAGACGGCGCTAATGAATTTCCTCGAAGGTGATGTCACGAAGATTGCACAACAGTTCGACGCGAGTCTGGGACCGTTCGACGGGAGTGAGGACGGTCCCGTGAGGGGCGACAGCGAGGAGTTCGTCCCGCGGGCGAAGCCGCTTCGGGACATCCCCGAGAAGGAAGTTGCACTGTACGCCCACCTTCGTGACCTGCCAGCACACATCACGGAGTGCCCTCACGCAGACGAGGCGTTCCGTGGCGAGATTCAACAGCTGCTGTACCAGCTCGAAGAGCGCCATCCCGGGACACGCCACTCGATTATGGCAGGGTACGAAAAGCTCGCGGCGCTTGCCTCAGCCGAGTACCGCGAGGAGTCGCCGACGTTGAACGAGTGCTCGGAGTGTGGTGGGCCGACCACCGGCGACCGCTGTCGAAAGTGTGGACTGCTCGACGTGCTCGACACAGTGTCGTGACTCGTATCGATACCGACCCCCTTATAAAAGACACGTCTCACGGGTGTTTCAGCCGTAGATCCACGGAAGAAAATAACGCTCGGGACTAGTCCGTTCGGATAACGTCGAGACCGTTGTGTTTCTCGACGTCCGAGCGGCCACCGTCAGTCTCACCGAAGTCGGAGCGCTGGTTGAAGTTCGTCGACGCATCGAACGCCTCGTCGTCGACTCCCTGGATAGCTTGCCGTGACTTGTCGGCCTGTTTCTGGGTGGTCGGGCCGAGAACCTGTGCGCTCTGGACGCCGGTCATGATTGCCATCACGCGAACTTTGCCCTTGTACTCGTTCTGAATGCGTGCGCCCCAGATGACGTTCGCGCTCGCATCCAGGCGGTCCGTGATGTTCTGGGCGATGCCTTCGGCCTCCTGCAGGGTGAGGTCCGGCCCACCGGTGATGTGGACGAGCCCGCCACTGGCACCACGGTAGTCGACGTCGAGCAGTGGGTGGTTCATTGCATCCTTGACGACCTCCTGGGTCTTGTTTTTGTCCTGGGTCTCACCCACCAGCATGACAGCGACGCCCCCCTGATTCATGATCGCGGTCATGTCGGCGTAGTCCAGGTTGATGAGCGACGGCTGGGTGATGGTCTCGGAGATGCCTTTGACCGTCTCGGCGATAATCTGGTCCATCACCGAGAACGCTTTGCCGATCGGCAGGTTCGGGACGTAATCGAGGAGACGGTTGTTGTCCAGCACGATGATGGAGTCTGCCTCCTCACGGAGTCGTTCGAGTCCCTCCTCTGCTTTGACCGTACGCGCGCGCTCGACGTTGAACGGTGTTGAGACCATCCCGACGACAATTGCGCCCTGTTCTTTTGCGATTTTCGAGATGACCGGTGCGGCGCCGGTGCCGGTACCTCCACCCATCCCGGCGGTGACGAACACGAGGTCTGCGTCACCGAGAACCTCTTTGACAGTCCCCTGTGCCATCTCGGTCGCCCGCTCACCCATGTTCGGGTCGCCGCCAGCCCCGAGTCCGCTCGTGAGCGACTTGCCGACGAGAATCTTCGTGTCGGCTTCGATCATCTGCAAGTGTTGCTTGTCGGTGTTGATGGCAATCGTCTCAGCGCCTTCGACACCGATGTTGTACAGCCGGTTGACGGTGTTGTTTCCGGCACCACCACAGCCGACAATGACGATTCGCGGGTCACCGAAGCCGTCCGCGTCCGCCTTCTGTTCTTTCTCTTCCTCGTCGCGCTTGAGTGCTTCGTTAACTATGTCCTGCATTGTTACACCTTCGCCCACGTGCGCTCGTTGCGGCGGCGGCGCTTGCGTTTCTCTGACGGACGCTCGGGCCCGGTGTCATACTCGGCGAGCATCTCCCGGACTGCCGAGCGAATTGCTTCGCTCCGGTTCGGGTACTCGCCAGTTTCGACCATGTGCTCAACCTCCTCGATCTGCTGTTTCGGAATCCGTAGTGTCACACGTTCCATGTTTTGATCCCCTTGGTGGGTAAGACGGGGGCGCGTGCGACACGCCCATTCGTCTTACACCGCAAAACCGCACGAAGTAAACGCCCTGTTTACTTCGAAGGTTGCTGTGTAAGACTTCCGTCTTACGCACGAATTACAACAGGCCAGGGGTTTATAAAATTAACGGTGGTGCGTATGACAAATCGTGTTTACCGCTTTTCAGAGCCGTAAACGGTTGTTTTCGGCACTTTGAGTTATTCGAGAACGTCCGCTGCAGGGGTTCGGCGGCCGCAGCTGGGACAGAAACCCCAGTCAGAGCGGAGCTCATCACCACATTCGCAGAACACTCTGTGTGACGATTTCTCGCCGCAGTTCGGGCAGTAAACGTGAGACTGCGACACGTTCTCCCCGCACTGTGTACACGCGCTCCCTCCGTTCTGAGGTTCGTTTTCATCGGTCTCCCGAATCGTCTTACCCGTCTCCCCTCTGTGTGACGCCTCGTGCGACGGCGTGTGTGACGCGTCCGACTCGACGTTTACTCCAGCGTCTTCTTCGAGTGTCTCCGTCGGAAAACCGCCAGACAGCGTGATGTTTACGTTGACGTCTTGCGGCTGCTGGGGCGTAAACGACTGGTCGAGTCGTTCGGAGAGGAGGCTGTCGATGCGCGCGGTGACGACATCGTCGAGGCTGTCACCGCTGGTCGAGCTGGCAGTTGAGGTCCCACGTGAGTCGAGATACTCGCGCAGGGCTTCCCGCATAACCTCGCTCTTTGAGGCCTCAAACTCCTCAAGTTGCGCGATGAGGTCAGCGTCAGCACGGAAGGTTATCTTGCTCATTCGCGTTGTCGTACTGCTTGTCTCCCACCCTACTTCAATCTTGGCAGGCCGTCAGACAGAAGTCATACTGACGGGCCTGTGACTCACACACTCACAGTGTATCGGTAAGAAAATCCGCCCTCCCCGATTTGAACAGATGACAGACGTTCCGGGCATGCGGCTTCACTCCGTTCAGCCGTTTCAGGACTGCGACTGTCGTGTTCAAATCGAGTCGGTTGCACTTTTGACTGCTCGGGTTGCTCGCAGCAAAAATCCGCCCTCCCCGATTTGAACGGGGGGCAAGCCGATCTACAGTCGGCTGCTCTACCAGGCTGAGCTAAGGGCGGGTACAATCCAGTACGATGGCTGTCGGACTTAACGATTATGCATTGACTCTGCCCACGTGTCTGATGCTGGCGGCGAGAATTCGAAGGGTTTTCGTCGTCAGTATCCTGTCCTACGCGTATGCAAGAGAGCGCGAGCGCGTTCACGCGCCGCCGAACGCTCGCGGCCGCAGGTGTTGTGCTGCTCGCCGGCTGTCTCGGAAACGGAAGCGACGACGACGCAGACGAGACCGATGCGACACCAGTTCCTGATGACTACGACCATCCGGAACCGACAGACCAGATGGACTGGGAACCACCAGAGGGTTCACCACTCGACGCTGATATCGACATCGAGATACTCATCGAGAATCTCGAAGTTCCGTGGGACATCACGTTCTCGGCCGATGGAGAGCTGTTCATAACCGAGCGCACAGGGAACGTCCTCCGGTTCGACTCGGGAGAGGTCTCTGACGTCGCAAGCCCTGCCGACGCCATCGACGCGGGAGCTGTCGAACCGGAAACCGACGAGCAGCCGTGGTGGGTAGAAGGTGGAGAGGGGGGAACACTCGGCATCGCGGCCCATCCGGACGAGAGCTACGTCTACGTCTATTACACCGCCGACGGTGACGACCCACGAAACCGAGTCGTCAGGTACGACGTCGAGGCGTCCGAACCAGCAGACACTGAAGAGCCCATTGTGGACGATATTCCCGCGAACACCGACCCAGGGATCCACAACGGAGGGCGCATCGCCTTCGGGCCTGACGAAAACCTGTGGATCTGCACCGGAGACGCACACGACGAGACGCTCTCGCGTGACCTGGACTCACTGGGAGGCAAGGTCCTTCGTGTCTCTCCCGAGGGAGAACCACTGGAGACGAACCCCGACCTGGATGGCGACCCACGAATTTTTACCTACGGACACCGCAACCCACAGGGAATCGACTGGCTTCCCGACGGCGTCCCTGTCGTCACCGATCACGGGCCGACAGCGCGAGACGAGATTCAGGTGCTCCGTCCCGGCGGGGATTACGGCTGGCCCGAGGTCCGCGGTGGACCTGACGACGAAGACTGGGACGCGTACGCCGACCACGACGAGTTCGTCCCACCGGTCGTTCACACCGGCCCAGGGACGACGTGGGCGCCCACTGGAGCGACCTTCTACGACGGCGACGAGATACCTGCGTGGCGAAATCGATATCTCGTGGCCGGACTTATCAGCGAGTCTCTCTACGTCGTGACGCTCACCCCACGCGAGGACGAATTACCACCAGCCGACGACGGTGTCCTGTACGACGAGGAGTGGCTCGATGATGCCTACACTGCGAGTGCACACCAGCTACTGGAACGCGAACTGGGACGAATCCGCCACATCGCCCAGAGTCCCGACGGAGAGCTGTACGCCATCACCTCAAACCGTGACGGTCGCGCCGGTGAGGATAGTCCGTTCCCCCGCGAACACGATGACGTTCTCGTTCGATTGAGCGCCAAAGTATAAAATATATTTACTTAGATTACTCTGTTAAAATCGTCTCGAAATAATACATACTATACATATCAAGTTTGTATTCTTTTAGGGCATGAGAATCCAGTTCAAATCTGGAACCCATGTCGAACAAATAAATACAATATATTTGAGTGTATTGGTAGATTTCACGCTCGTTGG
>PUMG01000116.1 GCA_003551265.1 Halovenus sp. | reverse complement strand
CGAAGTGGAACTCGATGCCGAGTGCCTCTGCACGGTCACGGACGACCTTCGTGACGTCCGCTTCGAACTGTGGCATCGCGTCGTCGAGCATCTCGACGATAGTGACGTCACAGCCGAGTTTCTGATACACCGTCGCCAGCTCCATCCCGATGTAGCCCGCACCAACGACGACCATGCTGTCAGGAACAGAGTCGAGCGAGAGGGCGTGTTTCGACGAGAGGATGTGCTCGCCGTCGAACTCGAAGCCCGGAACCTCGATCGGACGGCTGCCCGTGGCGATGATTGCGTGTTCGAACTCGATTGATTCTGCGCCCTGTCCCTCGCCGCTGGCGACGATGCGGGCTTTCTCGGGTGAAGCGAACTCGGCGCGTCCTTCGATGAGGTGTGCGCCGCCACGGCTGACGAGGGATTCGACGCCCTTCGTCAGGCGTGTGACCAGACGGTCCTTCCAGGTGACCATCCCCTGGAGGTCGACCGCGGGGTCCGCGTAGACGCCCATTGATTCGGCCTCGCCCGCCCGGTGGGCGATGTCCGTGGCCGATATCATCGCTTTCGAGGGGATACAGCCGCGATTGAGGCAGGTTCCGCCGTAGGCCTCCATCTCGACGAGCGTCACGTCGAGGTCGAGTTGTCCGGCCCTGATGGCGGCTACGTAGCCCCCGGGACCGCCGCCGATTACCAGTACGTCCGTCGATGAGGTGATGTCTCCGACAACCATTGTTGTGTATTGTATGTCGTGTCGTTCGTCACTCTAACAGGAGCAGTTCCGGCGTTTCGAGGAACTCCTTGACCGTGTTACAGAACTGTGCAGCCTCCGCACCGTCGATTACCCGGTGGTCGATTGCGAGCGAGAGCGGCAGGGTGTGTCGCGGAACGACCTCTCCGTCTTCGACCACAGGACGCTGTTCGATTGCGCCCAGTCCGAGGATAGCCGTCTCCGGGTGGTTGATGATGGGTGTTGCGTACTCGCCGCCGAACGCGCCGAAGTTCGTGATGGTGAACGTCCCATCCTGCATCTCCTGGGGGCTTATCTCGCGGTTGCGCGCTTTCGCGGCGAGTTCGTTCACATCCGAGGCGATCTGCAACAGCCCTTTCTGGTCGACGTCTTTCACCACTGGAACCATCAGCCCGGCGTCGGTCGCAACCGCGATGCCGATGTTGTAGTAGTGTTTGTACAGCACCTGCTCGTTCTCCTCGTCGAGTTCGGAGTTGAGCTCTGGGTACTCCTTGAGCGCGGCGACGATTGCCTTCAGGACGAACGCCATGTACGTGAGTTTGATATCCTCGCGCTCGGCACGCGCTTTGAGTTTCTCGCGCGCCTCGACGAGCGAGGAGACGTCCGCCTGGTCGTGATGGGTGGCGTGGGGCGCAGTGAACGCCGACTGCTCCATCTGTTGACCAATGGTCCGCCGAATTCCACGGTACGGCTCTGTCGTAACGCGCTCGCCGGATGCCTCCGCCGACGCTGGTTGTGTCTCCGCAGTCGTAGCGGCAGCGGCCGTCTCTGGCGTTGCACCGGCCTGTGCTGTGGCCGTCTGTGCCTCGACGAACGCCCGGATGTCCTCCTCCTCGACGAACGCCTCGCCGTCACGAGTCTTCTCGGTTGGGACCTCGTCGATATCGACGTCCAGTTCGCGGGCCACACCACGTGTTGCCGGAGTGGCCAGCGTCCGGTCGCGGTCTGCGGTCTCGACGCTAGTGGTCTGTACTGGCTGTCCAGCGGTCACCTGTTCGCCACCAGCTCCAGTCTCAGCAGACTGTTGCTCACCGGATTCGACAGCCGCCGCGCTGTCCTCGCGTGGGGTGACAGCTGATTTCGTCTCCTGCTCCTCAGCGGCAGATTCTGCTGCTGCGCGAACGTCTCCTTCAGTAATCCGGCCACTTGGGCCACTGCCCTCGACAGCCGTGATGGTGACGCCCAGCTCGCGGGCGAGCCGGCGGACGTTCGGTGGAGCGAACACGCGCCCGTCACCAGTCGCAGCCTCAATCGCCTCCTCGGTTGGTTCTCCCGGTGGGGCTTCTGCTGGGTCCTCTGTCACCGTCTCCGTAGCGGATTCGTCACCAGCGGCGTCGGCTGGCTCTACCTCGTCTGTGGACTCGGTCTCAGCAGCATCTCCATCTCCATCGACATCGATAGTGGCGACGACGCTGCCGACGGGAACGACCTCACCCTCTTCGGCGTGGAGTTCGGCCACGACGCCGTCGACAGGCGCAGGCAGGTCGACGACCGCTTTGTCTGTCTCGACGTCGGCCATCACCTGGTCCTCCGTGACGGTGTCGCCGACGGAGACGTGCCACTGGACGATCTCTCCTTCTGCGATACCTTCACCGACGTCGGGGAGTTTGAATTCGAATACCATGGTCAGAACTCCACCGTTTCCCGGATGCCGTCTTTGATGCGTGCCGGTTCCGGCAGGTAGTACTCCTCGATGGCGTACAGCGGGAACGGGACATCGAAGCCGGTCACACGGTTCATCGGTGCCTCCTGATACAGCAGGACGTCCTCCTGGATGGTCGTGATAACCTCGCTGGCCAGCCCCGCCGTCCGGGGTGCCTCGTGGACGACGACTGCCCGACCGGTCTTTTTGAACGACTCTTTGATGGTATCTTCGTCGAGTGGCGAGAGGCTCCGCAGGTCGACGACCTCGGCGTCGATTCCCTCTTCGGAGAGTTCGTCTGCGGCCTCGAGCGTCGCTGGTGTCATCGCCCCCCACGTGAACACCGAGACGTCGCTCCCCTCACGGCGAACCTTCGCCTCACCGAATGGAACCGTATAATCGGTCTCGGGAACGTCCTCACGGAACGCCCGGTAGATGAGTTTGGGTTCGAGGAACACCACAGGGTCGGGGTCACGAATCGCCTGGATGAGCATCCCCTTGGTGTCGTACGGCGTCGACGGGATGGCGACTTTCAGACCAGGGTGGTGGACGAAAAACGCCTCCGTCGACTCGGAGTGGTGCTCGGGGGCGTGGATGCCGCCACCGTACGGCGCGCGGAACACCGCCGGACAGGTGAACCGGCCGTTACTCCGGGTTCGCAAGCGGGCAGCGTGGCTCACAATCTGGTCGAACGCCGGGTAGATGAAGCCCATGAACTGGAACTCCGCAACCGGACGCATCCCGTACGCGGCCATACCGATTGCCGTACCGGCGATGCCTGACTCTGCAAGCGGCGTGTCGATGACACGGTTCTCGCCGAACTCGTCGATGAGGTCCTGTGTCGCCCGGAAGACGCCGCCGTTCTCTCCGACGTCCTCGCCCATCACGACGACGCTCTCGTCGCGAGCCATCTCCGTGTAGAGGGCGTCGCGAACTGCCTGTACCAGTGTGAGACTCTGCGTACTCTCCTGATCGGTCACTTGCTGGCTCATTCTAGTAACACCTCGTCACCGTGGCGCTCGCGAAGGTCTTCGAGATATGCGAGCTGTTCGTGCAGTCGTTGTGGCATGTCGGCGTACACCTCCTCGAACATCCCCGCCGGGTCGGGCCGTTCGTACTCCTCTGCGATGTCGATGGCCTCGGCGACTTCGTCTGCGATTGCGGTCTCGATTGCGTCGATGGTCTCGTCGTCGAGCAGTCCACGGTCGCGCAGGAACGTCTCCATCCGCGGGATGGGGTCTTTCTGTTTCCACTCCTCAACCTCCTCGTCGTCGCGGTAGACGCTGGGGTCGTCTGCGGTCGTGTGTGCGCCGAAACGGTACTGGACCGCCTCGATGAGCGTCGGTCGTGTTGCCCGACCAATCGTCTCGTTGGCATCTCCGCCTTCTTTGGCCT
>PUMG01000218.1 GCA_003551265.1 Halovenus sp. | reverse complement strand
CACTCGCGGTTACCGCCTCACTCTGGGACTCGACTGTTGATTGTACGTCCGATACATCCGTCGGATTCTGAGCGAACTCCTCCGAAGGCCCTGCCGCGCCAACGCTTGCTGTCCCAATCGCAAGCACCGACACGACCATGATGGCCGCGAGGAATACTGCCCGAATAGTGTCTCTCCTGTCTGTCATAGTTGTCTGCAGTCAGCCTCTAACGAGTACCGAGCGAGTACTCTGCACAAGACTGGTTACAATTCTCACAACTACTAATGGGTAGGTGGTAACTAATAAAAGTTAGTGTTTTGTGTCCCCTTACCACGGCCGGACCGATTCACCGGTCCTGCCAGAGCAACCACTCACCGTCTTCGTCACGCGCGGCGACGAACGCGAGTTCCAGGAGTTCAACCTGGCTGCCATCGTCTAACTCGATGTCGACGTGGACGAGCGCAAGTTCTTCTACACCATCGATTTCGATGTCCGTCTCACGGTCGACCACCGCAGTCTCCTCGACAGTGAGACTGACCCGGCCGATGTCGGGTATCTCCGATGGACTCCACGCCTCCCCCGGTGCGTTCTCGTGAAAGAGTTCCTGTGCCGTGTGAAAGTGTGCCCGGTCGAGTGCGTCGACGTACTCCCTGACGACGTCCTCCTCGGGACCTGTCGGTTCCCGGATAAAGACGAACCAGCCAGACCCGGCACCGGCGAACGTCGCCAGTGCGGACCCACCGCTGTAGACGAGCAGTCCCCGTCGAGTGACGCCCGTGGTCCCCGGTGACGAATCCAACGGTTCCGCTGCAGATTCCTCACGCTCGGGGGAGTCGTCCATGTAGAAACTACTGCTCGAAGCGGCAAAAACATTATACCAGGATACGGCCGGTTGGTTTTTTACCCTTCGCGGCGACACACACGTATGACACTCAGCCTCGACGCCGACCAACTCGACCGCTACTCGCGTCACATCATCATGGACGACGTCGGTCCCGACGGCCAGGCCGCGCTGCTCGACGCCAGGGTTCTCGTCGTGGGTGCTGGTGGTCTCGGTGCGCCGGTGCTTCAGTACCTCGCTGCGGCGGGCGTTGGCCACCTCACCGTCGTCGACGACGACCGTGTCGAATTGAGCAACCTCCAGCGACAGATCATACACGGTACCGACGACATCGGCCGAAAAAAAGTCGACAGTGCCGCAGCGTTCATCGAAGCACTCAACCCCGACATCACCGTCGAAACCCACGACACCCGCCTCACCGTCGAGAACGTCGTCGAACTCGTCAGCGCACACGACGTGGTCGTCGACGCCTCCGATAACTTCCCGACGCGGTTTCTGCTCAACGACGCCTGCGTCTTCGCCGACGTCCCGCTGAGTCACGGCGCAGTGTACCGCTTCGAGGGACAGGTGACGACGTTCACCGGCGGCCAGCCGTGCTATCGCTGTCTCTTCCCCGAAGCCCCACCGGAAGGCGCTGTGCCAGACTGTGCAACAGCGGGCGTGCTTGGCGTCCTCCCGGGGACTATCGGCGCAATCCAGGCCACTGAGGTCATCAAGTTGTTGCTGGACGAAGGTGAAACCCTCGACGGCCGCCTCCTCGTCTACGACGCACACTCGCTCGAAACTCACACCGTCCCCATCTCGCCGTCGCCGGAGTGCCCCGTCTGTAGCGAGAACGCCCGCATCACGTCTGTCGCTGACGGTGACTACACCGGACGGTGTGTCGTGGCTGAACCACAATCAGACTGACGGACGAAAATCCCGGCGGATGGTCTCACCCGTCGCTCTCTGGTGGCGGGGCAGGACGTTGATGTCTGGTCAGTGCCCACTGCTGGTTATCGCTCTTCGAGCCGTGTCACATCAGCGAGCGTCTCACGTCGTCTCCCGATGTGTGTCTCCTCGCCGTCTACGACAACCTCGGCAGGCCGGGGCTGAGAGTGGAACTGATTCGCCAGTTCGTAGCCGTAGGCACCGGCGTTGCCGATTGCGAGGATGTCGCCACGCTCGGGCCGAGCGACCGGCCGGTCGGTACAGAAAACGTCTGCGCTCGTACAGCACGGCCCACCCACAGAAACTGGGTCGTGCGTGCGTTCAGGCGCAGTGATGTTCGAAATCGGATGGTACGCGTCGAACATCGCCGGTCGGATAAGCGTCGCAAGCGAGGCGTCGACACCGATAACCGTCGCCGCGTCGGTCTCCTTTCGGGTGTTCACCCGCGTCAGGATGAGTTCTGCGTCTGCGACCACGTACCGACCGGGTTCGAGCGCGAGCGTGCCGTCGAACTCCCCGACTGCCTCCCGGATTCGGTCAGCGACGTGCTCGATATCGAGCGGTGCTTGCTCCTCGTGGTAGGGAACGCCCAGTCCACCACCGACGTCGACGAACTCCAGCGAACGCCCGGTCGCCGTTTCGACCTCACGTGCGAGATCTGCAATCGTTCCGAGCGCACGGCAGTGGTCGTCGAGGTCATCCTGGAGGACGCCGCTACCGACGTGACCGTGGACGCCAACCAGGTCGAACCGACCGTCGACATCGGCGGCAGTCTCGGCAACTGCGTTCGCAGGGATGCCGAATTTCGCATCTTTTCCGGTGGCAACTTTCTCGTGGTGGCCGGTCCCGATACCGGGGTTGACCCGGATGGCGACCCGGCCGTCGTACCCTCTGGATGCGAGGCGGTCGAACGTGTCCATCGCACCAGCAGTGATGGTCAATCCGGGATAGTCGGCGGCGAGTGAGACCGCATAATCCAGGTCTTCGGCGGGCGGGTTGACCGCGGTGTACTGCAGCGTGTTCGGGTCCGCACCCGCATCGATTGCCCGCTGTAACTCCCCGCGTGCAGCACACTCGATATCGGCACCCGCATCGAGCAGGGCAGTGAGCACTGCTCGCCCAGTGTGTGCTTTCGCGGCGTACATGACGTGGGCGTCGGGAAATGCAGTGGCGATTCGGCGATAGTTCTCACGGACGCGCTCGACATCCAGAACGTACAGTGGCGTCTCGAACTCGTCAGCGAGGTCGAGCAACCGGTCGCGGTCCCAGTCGTCCAGACGCCGAACAGGCGGTGACTCCCGAGGTGGTGACATTGCCTCTGTTCGGCACTCCCGAGATTCAACTGTTGCGGTTCCGCTATCGACAGTCACTCCTCGCGGTCTGTCTGCTCGGTTCGATGTTGGCTCCGGACAGTGCCACCGATGACCAGCGCCGCGCCGATGATGACGAGGTTCTTCACGATGTACTGGCCTTCGACAGTCAGCGCGTACGGGAACGTTTCGAACACCGCTCCCGGAACGAGAATCAGGGGAAGAAACGTCCCCGGAAGCTGGAGAAACAGCAACAGAATGCCGAGCCGAATGAGCGGCCTGTACAGCAGACAGATGCCGATGAGAATCTCCCAGACGCCGAGAACGGGAATGAACAGACTGGGCGAGACCACGTACACAGTCGCGGCGACGAGCGGTTCTGCCGGGCTGAGACCAACGACTTTGAGCGCGCCGAACCAGATGAACACGACGCCGATTGCAGCCCGCAACACCGGAACGCTCCAGCGGTCCATCTGTGCGGCAACCACTCTGTCGACCCGCTCGAACTCCTCTCGGTACCTCGAAATCACGTCAGTCACGGTTGCTGTGAGCATCTGTCCCATCCCATTCCCGAACGAGCCCGAGAGACTTCGTTACGAGGTGGTTATTCTTCATCGGGACCAGCCTCCACGCTGGGACTGACGGTAATCCTCGACAAATCCTCCTCGACGACCACCTGCAAGCGGCGTTCCCGAAACTCGAACGTCACCTCGACAACGAGAGGGT
>PUMG01000167.1 GCA_003551265.1 Halovenus sp. | reverse complement strand
TCCTGTGAGTTGTTCGGTTCGTCCGACATTGCACCCGAGATAGGCACAGGAGAGACATAGACAGGAGCCGGTTATTCGGGACTAATCCGACGATAGCCACGAATAACGTCACCTTATTCTGGCGGGTTTTCGCCGTCAGTATCGGAGGATGTGTTTGGCGTGTCCGAGCGATTCACGACTCTTGGGTCGCCATACGAGTATACCGGTCGACGGAATCTGTGAGAGATTCTCGACCCGCCCGCACCGTGGGAGAAATCTCAACCGTTCCGTCGACCGGTATAACAGAGGTCTCAACAAAACTCGCCGAATCTTACGCTTCGACAGCGTCGCCGAAGTGGTCGTCGTACTCGCCGCTGTCGATACGGTCTTTGAACTCGCGGGGGTTCTCCCCCTCGATAGTGACGCCGAGGGAGGTGCAAGTACCGACGACCTCTTTGGCTGCGTTCTTGAGGTCGTAAGCGAGCAGATCCGACTGTTTCTGTTCCGCAATCTGTATAATCTCCTCGACCGAGAGGTCGGCGACGAAATCTTTCTGTGGTTCGCCGCTGCCCGTCTCGAACCCAGCTTTGTCCTTGATGAGTTCGGCCGTCGGTGGGACACCAACTTCGATTTCGAACGAGCCGTCCTCCTCGTAGCTCACAGTGACCGGAACTTCGGTCCCGTCGAAAGCCGCGGTCTGCTCGTTTATCTCCTGGACGACAGCCTGCACGTCGACCGGCGTTGGACCGAGTTCTGGACCGAGCGGTGGTCCTGGGTTGGCCTGTCCGCCGGGGACGAGCGCCTCGATAGTTTCAGCCATATCAGGTACTCCGTCGGCACAGTTTTAAGAATTCCTTTTTGGTCGTGTGAGTGAGACACAGTATCAGCCCTGAAAGAAGAAGCCAAAAAGTCACCACCACTCACGCGACGTGGACACCGTTGCGGGCGAGGAAGTAACTGACATCTTTAATTTCGACGGGACTACCGATAATTCGGACCCGTCCATCCTCAGAGCGGACCGTCACGGTGAATCGCTCCTCAACGTCCCCACGGAGACCCGAAAGTGCCTCACTGGGCAACAGAATCTGCGTACTGTCACGCAAACGGGCGACGTCGTTCATACAAGATAGTCAGTCGCTCGTCGTATTAGTGTGTCGAAACAACGTGGACTGAATGTTCGACCAGCCGGAACGTTCAAGCATGTCATGCGTGTACGTCTCACCATATGGGGGAACGTGTGTTGTTGCCGGTCGACCGTGAAGACCACGCCACGCGCGCCTGTGAACTTGCTCTGAGTCTGTTTCCTGAGGGGACGTTCGTGCTGTTGCATGTTGTCAACCCGGCGGAGGTGAGCGTGAGTATCGACGGTGCGATGGCGAGTCTACCCGAGGGATGGTACGACCAGCAACAGGCACAGGCGGAAACCGTGTTCGACGCACTCGAAGACCAGGTACTTGCGGACCACATCGAAACGGAACGCCTGGTCGAACTGGGGAAGCCTTCCCAGCAGATACTGGACGCCATCGATAGTGCAGACATCGACCACGTCGTGATGTCGAGCCACCGGAGACAGGGAGTCTCCCGTCTGCTGCTTGGAAGCACCGCCGAAACTATCGCCCGGTGCTCGCCGGTTCCGGTTACCATCGTACCCTAGCAGGTCGTCACTCATCTCGGCCAGGTTCGAACGAACACGGCTCTCACGGCCGGAATGTGTAAGGACTTAATAGATGCGCACACGAGTTGCTGGCACTATGAACGTCGAAGACGTCATGACGAGTCGTGAGGATGTCGTCACAGTCGAAGTGCCGGGCACTCGCGACGACGCCCTCGAGTACCTCCAGAACCGACAGTTCTCCTCGGTTCCAGCAGTCAAGCAGACGGGAGATGGTGAAGTGTTTCGCGGTATCGTCTCGCGGAGTTCGCTCATCAAACGCCCGGATGAGGACCAGCTCGCGATGCTTGCCGAAGACGCTCCCTCGACAACGGCGGATACACCTCTCGCCGAGGTCGCCGAGCTGATGATTCGAGACGGCGAGCGACGGATTCCAGTTCTCGACGGGGAGCGCCTCGAAGGAATCGTGACCGTGACCGACATCGTCTACGCCATCGCTCACGGCGAACTCGACGACGAGGTTCTCGCGGGAAGCGTCTGTGGCGACGAAATCAACTGCGTCTACAGAGAGACCCCGCTCACTGTGGCCGAGCGCGAACTCGCATTCGCACGCGTTCCCTACGCGGTGGTTCTCGACGACGAAGGGGAGATGGACGGGATGGTGACCGAAGTCGACATCATCGACGTTGCGCGCGTCGTCGAGGGTGAAGAAGAGACCGGCGACTCCATCGCCAACCAGGACGACGAGTGGGCGTGGGAGGGAATCAAGGCCGTGGGGAACCGCTACATGCCGACGCGGAACGTCGAGATACCGAACGGTCCGGTGTCGGCGTTCATGACCGAGGACGTCATCTCTGTGAGCACGAAACGTCCAGTAACGGAAGTTGCCCAGCTGATGATAGAACACGACATTGAGCAGATACCCATCGTCAGCGGTGGGACGCTCACAGGTATCGTCCAGGATATGCACCTGCTGGAGGCACTGCAATGAACGAGGGGCAACGACTCACCGAACTCGCAAAGCGCCGTGGTTTTTTCAACCAGACCGCAGAGACCTACGGCGGCGTCAGCGGTTTCTACACGTACGGCCCCCACGGAGCCGTTCTCAAGGACAACGTCGAGAGCTCTTGGCGTGAGTGGTTCGTCACCCGGGAGGGACACATGGAGGTGAACGCACCCACGATACTTCCCGAGGCCGTCTTCAAGGCGTCGAGCCATCTCGAAACGTTCACCGATATGCTCGTCGAGTGCGCCGAGTGTGGCGACAGCCACCGCGCTGACCACCTCGTCGAGGATCACCCTGATTCAGACGTCGAAGACGCCGAAGCACTCCCGAACGCGGATGTCGCGGACCTTATCACCGACTACGACGTGGCCTGTCCGACCTGTGGCGCGTCACTCTCGGGGGAACCTGTCGAGGACTTCAACCTCATGTTCGAGACGAACATCGGTCCGGGGAGTTCCTCGCCAGGCTATCTCCGCCCCGAGACCGCACAGGGCATCTTCGTGGACTTCCCGCAATGGGTCGAGTACGCCCGGGACCAGCTCCCCTTCGGTGTGGCTCAGATTGGGCCGGCCTACCGGAACGAAATCAGCCCCCGGAAATCCCTCATCCGCGTCCGGGAGTTCACACAGGCGGAACTCGAACACTTCATCGACCCCGAAACGGACTCCCCGCCACTCGACCGCGTCGAAGACGTTGTTCTGCCGCTGTACTCGGTGGCACAGCAACAGGACGACGACGGGTCGCTACAGCGGATGACGGTTCGAGATGCGCTCGATGATGGCGTCATCGAACACGAATGGATCGCGTACTATCTCGGACTGGCAAAGCGATGGTACGAGCGTATCGGCATCGACATGGAGCGCTTTCGCTACCGTCAGCACCTGCCGGGTGAACTCTCTCACTACGCGTCGGACTGCTGGGACGCCGAGACCGAACTCGGTGGCGACTGGGTCGAAGTGACCGGCTTCGCGACGCGAGGCTCGTACGACCTCGACAAGCACGCGAAATACTCCGGTGAGGAGTTCACCGTGTTCAAACAGTACGACGACCCCGTCACTGTCGAGCGTCCCACAGTCGACCCGGAGATGAGTTACCTCGGACCCGAGTTCGGCGGCGCTGCGGGGACCATCGTCGAGGAACTCGAATCCCTCGCCGAGCGCGACCCCGACGCGTTCGACGGCGACGTAATCACGCTCGAATTC